>NZ_JBNPLS010000003.1:0-165649 GCF_050313595.1 Desulfovibrio sp. SGI.169
GCAAAATAGAAATCATGTTTGGCAGGCTCAAGGATTGGCGAAGAATTGCCCCGCGGTATGACCGCCGCGCCCACACCTTCTTTTCCGCCATTTGCATCGCTGCCATTGTCACCTTTTATATTTAATGAGTCCTGAACCTAATTATTTCAGTGAATTGGATGTATCCTGATTTCGCAATTCGTCGAGATAGTCAGCCCACCTCTGAAGCAATTCACGTCGTTTATCCAGATATGACGCATGGTTGTAAGCATCCCGAACGGTATTCTGCTCCTTGTGGGCAAGCTGGGCCTCAATGATGTCGCCGTCAAAACCCCATTCCAGTTTCTTTTCATTCAGGATGGTGGAGAACATGGCGCGGAAACCGTGGATGGTCATTTCTTCCTTGCTGAAACCCATTCGGCGGATACCGTTCAAAAGCGCCATATCGGAAATACATTGCGAGGCTGAATGCCGTCCCGGAAAGCACAGTTCGCCGGTGCCGGTAAGCAGATGCAATTCTCGGAAAAGTTTGACCGCCTGAGTGGGCAGGGGCACGGCATGGGCAATGCGCATCTTCATGCCGCCGCCATCCTTGGCATTTTCTCTTCTGGCGGCAGGCACAATCCAGAGCGCCTTGTCCAGATCAATCTCGGACCACCTGCCGCCGCGAAGCTCGGCGCTGCGCAAAGCCAGATAGGGCAGTATCTTGAGCGCATAACCGACAACGGCTCCGCCCTGGTATTCGTCTATGCAGCGCAGGAGATGACCGACAGCGGCGGGATCGGTCATGGTGGCGTAATGCTTTGTCTAGATTGGCTTGAGGACTTCCTTGAGGCCGTCAGCCGGGTTGAAGACTATATAGCCGCAGGTGCGGGCAAAACGGCATATCTGCCCGGCGGTTTCGGCCAGTTTGTGCGCCGTTACCGAATGGCCGGCGGCTTCCACCGGCCTGATTGCGCCCAGAATATCGGTTGGCACAAGTTTGCTGATGGGCTTTTCACCAATCCGCTCATTGAGTAGGGAGATGAGCCATTGTTTTTTCTTGATATTGGCCGCCGCGTAGGAATCCTGCTTAGTGGCGAACCATTCCTGAGCGACAACGGCGAAGGTCAGCGCCTGTTCACGCGCCGCCGCTTCGGCTTCTTCCTTGGCGGCCTTTTTCTGAGCGCCGGGATCAATGTCGTTGGCAAGCAGCTCCTTGGCCTTGTCGCGCTTGCGCGGGCATCTTTCAGGGAGACGGCGGGATACGCGCCAAAGCTGAGCGTCTTTCTTTTTCCGGCATAGCGGTAATCCATCCGCCATAATTTCCCACCGGAAGCGGAGAGGTAGAGATACAAGCCTTCAGAGTCGGCCAGTTTTGCCGGAGTACCGTTGGACTTCAAATTTCTGAGCATGGTGTCGGTCAGTGGCATGGCTAAAATGCTTTGCTGGCAAGGGGTTGCAGGGTGACGGTATTTTTCGGGCCTCGTGTCCTCCATATCGGCTCATACCGCTGCAAATACCGTCATTTTTGTTGGTTCTCCCCGCTTTTCACGACACCTCGCTGGACATACCATTGCCCAAAACATCAAGTCCCGCAAGGCTTTTTGAACCTTGCGGGACTTGATTGGATTCTTGGTTGGTGCCGAAGGGGAGACTCGAACTCCCACTCCCTTGCGAGAACTAGACCCTGAACCTAGCGTGTCTACCAATTCCACCACTTCGGCGCGAAAATGTATTTAGCTCAAGAGCACTTGGCTGGCAAGCATTTTTTTCGGATTTGGCCGATTTTTTCATCTGACCGTGAAAAAGCGCAACTGGCGAGGCGCTGACGGCCAGACGCGGGGGGGCGAACGATTTGACAGCCTTTCTCGCATGGAGGATAGGAAAAATGACGGACGGATTTACATGCGGTGAGCGCATGCCTTTATCTTTCGCAAAGGATGTTCCATGCAAAAAGCGCAAAAAGGCTTCTGGCATTATCTCGAATTTTGGCGGGCGCTTTTCCGTCGCCGCCGCTCCCTGCGCTGGCGCGGCACATGGCTGCAAAACGGCTATTGTCGCGACTGCCGCTACTGCTGCGGTCCGCAGGATTCCAATGAGCCCTTTCCCATGGCGCTGCTGCCCGCGCAGCTCCATTCGCGCCTCGGTGACGACTTCTATCTGCTCAATGCAGATACCGCCTATCTGGACGGCCGCGGCTGCAAGGCAAGCACCAGTCACGGCTGCCGCCTTGAGCTGACGCAACGGCCTGTGGCTTGCGGGCTTTTCCCCCTGGTTCCGGCCAACGGCGGCCTGTATCTCTACAAAACCTGTCCCGCCGTGATATTGACGCCCCTGAACGAGCTGGCTGCCCTGGGTCTGGAGGCCGCCCGCCGGCTGACCGGATTCACGCTATCGGATCTGCGACATATTTCGCTGGACATTCCCGCCCGAACGCTGGCGGAGCGCTATATTTCGCTGAACATCAGCCTGTTTGACGCCAACGGTGTGGAACTGCGCCTTGGCTGAGCGCGCCGTCATGGCCAACCGGCCAGAAACTTCCAAGCAGACGCACGGCTGTGGAGTATGCAACACATGGCCCGCGTCAGGGCCAGATAGCGGGCCGGAGCGACCATGGCACATTCCGCGCGGAAGCAGCGCGCACCCGCGAAGCGGCTCTCCAGACTGGTCGGCAAGCCAGAGTCACCGCTTGACCGTCATCGGCCTTTCCCGTTTCCGGCCATGTCTTCCGGTTCGCCAGGGCGTTCGGTCAGAACCGCCAGAGCCTCGCGGGCCAGACAAGCCTCCACGACGCGGGCATGGCGCGGCAGGCTCCAGACTCCTGCGGGGAAGGCTGCGCAAGAAAAATCGGAACGATGCCCTCGCTTCAAGCACTGGCCCGGCAAACGAACTCCGCGCCTGGGAGGCAAATCCCCCGCAGAGTGATCTGCCCTCTCTCAGGCAGACAGATAAAAAAGCCCCTGCTCATGACGCTATTCACGTTGACCTGATCATGGCGGTCAGCCTGACCATCGTTTTTACCGCATTGCTGGCGGGCCGCCGAGCCGGGCGATGTCAGGCGCGCTGAAAAAGCGAAAGGAGCCTGAAGGCCGTGCATGCCTTCAGGCTCGTGATTTCGTTTTTTTTACAGCGACATGGCCTGACCGTCGCCGCGCGGATCAGCCGCGCCTTGCAGCAGGCCGTCCTCGTCGCAAAGGATGGCCCCGGCGTGCCCCATGATTTCCGTATAGTCCTCCACCATGAGCACCGGCTGGCCGCGGCGGCGCAGTTCCTCGGCCACATCGCCGGGGATGCGGCCCTCCAGCTTGAGGTCGTTGTCGGGGGCGCCCCAACTTCTGCCCAACAGCCAGCGCGGGGCATTGACCGCATCCTGCGGGGCCAGGCCAAAATCCACAATGCGGGTCGTCAGGGCCGCCAGGGTCTGGGGCTGACCCTCGCCGCCCATGCTGCCGCAGACCAGCCGGGGCTTGCCGTCCTTGAGCAGCATGGCCGGAGTCAGCGTATGCATGGTGCGTTTGCCGGGTTCCAGACAGTTGACGTGCGCCGGATCCAGAGAGAAGGCGCAGCCACGGTTTTGCAGAAGAATGCCTGTGCCCACGGCCACCATGCCCGAGCCGAATTCGTGATAGATGCTCTGGAGCATGGAAACGGCGTTGCCCGCCGCATCCACCACGCCCAGCCAGACCGTGTCCCCGCCCGGCGACAGGGGCGGCAGGGCCCCGGCGCTTTTTTCCAGAGAAATGCGCGCGGCCTGCTCTTGCCCGTATTCCGGCGAGAGAAGCCGATCCAGCGGAATATCGGCATGGGCCGGATCCGTGAGCCAGCGATCCCTGTCCTGAAAGGCCAGGCGTGTGGCTTCCACCAGGGCCTGATAGTAGTCGGCGCTGCCTTCGCCCAGCGCGGTCATATCCATCTGGTTGCAGATGTTCAGAATTTCCAGCGCGGCCATGCCCTGGCTGTTGGGCGGCGCGCTGCAGGCCGTGAGATCGCGATAGGGCGTCCGCAAGGGTTCCGCCCAGTCCGCGTGGTGGTCGGCCAGATCGCCCACGGTCAAAAGGCCGCTGTGCAGCATCATGCTGTCAGCGATGGCGCGGGCAATGCCGCCGTGGTAAAATTCGTCCGCGCCGTTCCGGGCCAGCCGGGCCAGGCTTTGCGCCAGATCGGGCTGGCGCAGTGTTTCACCCACGCCGTAGGGGCGGCCGTTTTCTTTGCAAAAAACCTCCAGAAAGGCCGGAAACTGGTGCAATCCGCGTCCCGCGCCCTGGCCGCTGGTGTCCACGGCCAGCCAGTGGGCCAGGGAATGCCCCACCGCAAAGCCGTCTTCCGCGTAGCCGCGCGCCGCCTCCAGCAATTCCGCCCAGGAGAGGGGCGACCCCATGCTTTCCCTGCTCAGCTTGAAAGCCTCATCCCAGCCGGAAACCGCGCCGGGCACGGTATTGACCGCCAGATAGCCGCGCGCGGGCACGGCCTTGAAGCCCCTGGCCGCATAAAATTCCGGGCTGGCCGAGGCGGCGGCGCGACCGCTGGCGTTCAGGGCCTTGAGTTCGCCGCGCGCGGCGTCGTAAATCAGCCAGAAACTGTCGCCGCCCAGGCCGCACATATGCGGATACACCACGGAAAGCACGGCTGAAGCGGCAATGGCCGCATCCACGGCCGTGCCGCCCCGGCGCAGGGCGTCCAGCCCGGCCTGGGAGGCCAGATAGTGCGACGTGCTGATCATGCCCTTGCGGCCCAGAGGATTGATGCCGGCGGAAACAGTGGCGGAATAGCGAACAGTGGTGTTCATGCGTACCTCAAAAGGTGTTGCGCCCTTTGACGGCCGGAGCCGGGAAGGGACAATTGGCAAGCATCGCAGTTGCTTGTGCGGGTATTGTGAATCATAGCCTATCCGCCCGGCCTCGTAAAGCGCTGACGGCATCCGGCGGTTCGCGGCCGTCGCTGGCGGCAGAGCGGTTTCAAGATGAAAAAAGTCTGACGCCCGACTGCAAAAATGAAAAGGCAGTTGACGACAGTATCTAATGAGGTTTGAGCCGGGAACGCCCCTGGAAGAGATATATTCACTTTTATAATGAAAAATATTTGGTTTTATGCTATCTCTAAAAAAACAGGAGATAGCAAGGTGCATTGTCGTAAATATGGTTCGTGGCATTCACAAAAAAATGAAGTTATAGCTGGAACTCAACGCTACAAATGCAAGCGATGTGGATTCCAGTTTACGCGGGAAACTCCTCATGAAAAACCAATGAAGGATAAAGTCCTCGCTCTCGTTCTTTATCTTTCGGGCTTGTCCATGAACATGATTGGAAAAATTGTCGGGGTGAGTGCCAAAAGCGTCATACGTTGGATAAATATGTTTTATGAAAAATTTTCCGCCAATAATGAACCTCAATCAAATGTAGAAGAAATAGAAGTTGATGAAATGGTTTCATATATTACTAAAAAAGATTACATCCGGATATGGAAAGCTATTGATCACAACACTCGAAAATTTATCGGCTGGCAATGTGGTGATCGTAGTTCCAAAACCTTAACTGAATTTTTCGACAGGCTTGATTATGGCGAGTCAAAAGAGTATATTCCGATTTTTATGTATGTTATGCCAAGGTGTGGGGAGTCAACGCTTGCAACAAGGGAAACAAAATACCTTCAAAATAGAACAGAATAGTGCCTTACAGCGTCACTGGCTTGGGCGATTCGGGCGCCGGGCCCAAATTGTTACTCGTTCCCTGGATATGCTGAATAAATCTCCGGCGTTATTTCAACGATTTCGAGTTAGCGACAATATTGAAGAACTTGTATCATTATTAAAGTGAATACATCCTGATAAAAGCGCCCTTGCGTCGACCGTGCGCTTCTGCTAAGAATAATCCTTGTTTTGCCGGGGACGGGCCGGCGCATATGCGCCCGCGCCTGTTTTTTTGCCTGAGCTTTCTTTTTTCTGAGGGGGGAAATAAGCATGAAAAAAGTTCTTGTCTGCGCGCTGCTGGCGACGCTGCTGGCCGCCGCGCCCGCTTTTGCCAAAAAAAGCTATGTGAACGGCATCGACCCCAACTATCCGCCCTTTGCCTATGTGGACGAAAAAACCGGCCAGCCCGCCGGCTTTGACGTGGACTCCCTGAACTGGATCGCCAAGGCCATGAACTTTGAAGTCACCCACAAGCCCATGGCCTGGGACGGCATCATCCCCGCTCTGGTGGCCAAGCAGATCGACATGGTTGACTCCGGCATGAGCATCACGCCGGAGCGGGCCAAAGTGGTGCAGTTTTCCGATCCCTACTGGACTGTTTCGCGCGTCTTTCTGGTGCCCGCCAACTCCAGCCTGACGCCCGGCGACATCCTGAGCCAGAAGATCAAGCTGGGCGTTCAGCGCGGCACTTCCGAGGCCAATGCCATCAAGCGGGAACAGCAGGAAAAGGGCTATCCCTTTGAATTGCGATTCTATGAATCCGCCCCCCTGGCCGTGGAAGATCTGCTCAATGGCCGCATCCAGGCCGCGCTTATGGACGAGCTGCCCGCCGACGACGCCATCGCCAAAGGCCGCGCCGTGAAGAAGGCCGGCGTCCACGGCAAGCCCGACGGCTTCGGCGTCGCCCTGCGCAAAGGCGACAAAGAGTTGCGCGCCCTTATTGACGAAGGCTATCGCAAGCTCATGGCCGATCCCTACTGGCAGGAACTTCAGAAAAAATATCTGCACAAGTAAGGGATCACGGGACGCGTTCCGCCGTCCGCCCCGCTGTTTCCGTTTTTCGGGGCAACGCGAACTGCCGGCTTTGTCCGATAGTTCGCGTTGCCCGACTTGTGCGCAACCGCTCCGTGGTCAGTCGGATACGCCGTGTCCGTCCGTCAACCTTCTGCCCGACGCCGCGCATGGACTCACTGACAGTTGTACTCAACGCCCTGCCCGCCATTCTGGCCGGAAGTTTCGTGACCATCGGCAACGTGACCGCCTCTCTTGCCATGGGTCTGGCGCTGGGCGTCCCCCTGGCCGTGGGCCAGGCATACGGCAATCAGTGGATACGGCGGCTGGTGGCCCTGTATGTCTGGTTTTTCCGGGGCGTGCCCATTCTGGTGCTGCTTTTCCTCTGTTACGGCCTGTTCATCAGTCTGGATCTGCCGGCTGACCCTTTTCTGATCTGCTGTCTGGTGCTGGGCTGCACCAGCACGGCTTACCAGTCCCAGATTTTCCGGGGGGCCATTGAAAGCCTGCCCCAGGGGCAGCTCAAGGCGGCGCGCGCTCTGGGCATGCGCGACCTCACAGGCATTCGCTGCATCATCCTGCCCCAGGCTTTGCGGCTGTCCATCCCCGGCTGGGCCAACGAATTTTCCATCCTGCTCAAAGACTCGGCCATCTGCTATGTTCTGGGCACGCAGGACATTATGGCCCGTACATCCTTTGTGGCCGCGCGCACCTACGAGCATCTGGCGCTGTACGCCGCCGCGGGCCTGATTTATCTGGCGCTGACTCTGGTGGTGCTCAAACTGTTGCGCCGCCTGGAATACAAGGTCCATGTGCCGGGCTATTCCACAGGAATGGGCGCGGAAGGCATGGGCGGGGATAAAGCATGAGCGCAGAACGGGAAGTGGTATTGCGGATTGAGGGCATCTCCAAGACGCTGGGCGGCAAGCCCATTCTGGACAACTGCTCGCTGACGGTTCATCGGGGCGAACTCAAGGTGCTCATCGGGCCTTCGGGCGCGGGCAAGAGCACGCTGCTGCAGTGCATTGACTGCCTGATCCCGCCGGATTCCGGGGAAATCTGGCTGGAGGGCGAGCGTCTGGCCATGAACGACAAGCGCAAGCTCTGCGCCTACCGCGCCCATGTGGGCATGATCTTTCAGGAGTTCAACCTCTTTGACCATCTCACCGCTGAGGAAAATGTGGCCATTGCCCTGCGCAAGGTACGCGGCATGTCCCGCAAGGAGGCCAAGGCCCGCGCCCTGGAGGAACTGGGCCGCGTCGGTCTGGCGCGCCGCGCCCTGCTCTACCCCGCCCAGCTTTCAGGCGGTCAAAAGCAGCGTGTGGCCATTGCCCGCACCCTGGCCATGGACCCCAGGGTCATTTTGCTGGACGAGCCCACCTCGGCGCTGGACCCGGAGCTGGTGGGCGAGGTGCTGGCTGTGATCCGGGATCTGGCGCGCGGCGGCATGACCATGATTATGGCCACCCACCAGATGGATTTCGCCAGAGCTCTGGCCTCTGAAATCTTGTTCATGGAACGCGGCAAAATTATCGAACAGGGCGCTCCGGGCATGCTGCTGGCCGAAGGTTCGGCCACGCGCACCCGCGATTTTTGCGCCCGCCTGCTGGAGATGGGCGAGTAAACGCCGGGAACGCGCATGCTGGATACGGTATTTTTCAGCCATGAACTGCTGCCCGCTCTGAACAAGGGCTTGCTGGTTTCCATCGCCCTGATTGTTCCCGCCGGCAGTCTGGGCTTTGTGGGCGGCGTGCTCATCGGCTGCATGCGCGCCTTCGGGCCGCGCTGGCTGCGCCGCCTGGGCGACTGGTACACAGCCCTGCTGCGCGGCGTGCCGCTGGCCGTGCAACTGATGATGATCTACTACGCGTTGCCCAAACTGGGCATCTATTTTGCGCCCTACGGCGCGGCCCTGATTTCTTTAATTCTCTGCACCGCGGCCTACCAGTCCGAGTATGTGCGCGGCGCCCTGCTTTCCATCCGCCAGGGGCAGATCAGCGCGGCTCACGCCCTGGGCTTCAGCACCTGGCAGACCGTCATCTGGATCGTGGCGCCGCAGGCCGCCCGGCGCGCCCTGCCCGGCTGCGGCAATGAAATCATCTATCTGATCAAATACAGCTCCCTGGCCTACCTGGTCACCTGTATGGAGCTGATGGGCGAAGGCAAGGTGGTGGCTTCGGACACTTTTCGTTTTACCGAGGTTTTTCTCACCGTGGGGGCCTATTATCTGGTCATGGTTACCCTGGCCACCTGGCTGCTGCGCTGGCTGGAGCGCCGCTTCCATGTGCCGGGCTTCGGCGCGCGATAAAAAGGCATGGCCGCGCGCCTTTTCGTTGCCCGCGCGCCGCGCCGCATGACGCGCGCTCAGGGGCGGATGATCTTGTCCGCCAGGTCCAGGCTGGTGACGATATCCAGCATGTTGGACGTTTCGCCCACGGCCTTGGCTTCCAGCAGACCGTAATGAGCCAGGCAGGCGCCGCAGACCAGCACTGACACATTGTTTTGCGCCATGTTTTTCAGCGCGTCCAGCGCGGGCCCCGGCCGGGCCGCCAGCTTCACGCCGCCGTTGAGCAGCGCCAGCCGCCAGAGGCGCGCCCCCATTTCCGGCAGGGTGGCGAGAAAGTTGCCCATCAGCTTGCCGCCCAGCTCTTCGTCGCCCCGTCCCAGAGTTTCCGTTGTAATCAGCACCAGGGTTCGCGTTTCGTGTTCGGCGGCCGCCGCTTCCGGCGCGGGCTTTACCGAGGGCGCGGCATCGCCCGGCCTGTCGGCGCGGGCCGCAAGCCGCCAGAGGCCGCCGTCTTCCGCAAGCCATGTCACCTCAAAACCACGACCGCGCAAAAAACGGGCGACATTTTCCCTGGCCGCATCGTTATCCACCAGAATTTCCAGTGCCGTCGCTCCTTCAGCCAGCCTGTCCCGACAGCGCATGACCGGCTGCGGGCAGGCCAGTCCGCGGCAATCCAGCAGAGCCATAGTCCCTCCTGCATTGTTGAGAATTATTGCCATTTGTTTGAAACAAGGCTAAGCCTATTTTCAATCCAGCCGATAAGCAAGGTAAACTTGGTGAGGGTACTATGGGCATTCTGCTGCAAGGCGTGAGTTTATTGTTGATGGGGGGGCTGATCGCCATCCGGCCGGACGGCGCTGTGTTCTGGATGCTGCTGGCGGGTCTGGCCGCGTGCGCCGTGGCGAATCTTTTCCTGTGGCTGATGGTCCGGCGAAAACAGGCGGAGCTGTCAGCCTTTGCCGACAGCCTGCGTGATGCGGGCGGCCCCGCGCCGCAAGGCGGCGAGCTGGAGCGCGTGCGCGGCAGCCTGGCGGACATGCATGCCGCCCGACAGAAGGCCGTGCAGGCTGCGGAAGCCGAAGCGCGCGAACTGCGCGGCGCGGTCGAGAGCCTGCGGGCCGAATTGGCCGAGACGCGCGCGCGCGAGCAGGAGTTGCGGGACAATGCGGCGCAGAGCGCGCCCGTGCTGGACAAGGCCCACAGCGTCTGCCACAAGCTGTCCGAGGATGTGCGCCATTTGTCGCAACTGGTTGCGGATGTGGATAAAGGCGTGGAAGTGCAGCGCGTGCGCCTGGGCGAAACAGGCGGGGCCATGGAGCGTGTGGCCGAGGCCGCGCAAGAATCCTCCATGCGCGTGCGCGAAGTGTCGGACAATGCCGAAACCTCGCGCGGCCAGGCTGTTACCGGCGAAGAGGAAGTGCGCGGCGCGGTGACTTCCATCGAAACGGTCAAGGACACCATTCTGCACCTCAAGGAAGCTATGGCCGGTCTGGGCGAAAAGGCCAGCAACATCGGCCAGGTCATGAGCGTCATCAATGAAGTGGCGGATCAGACCAACCTGCTGGCGCTCAACGCGGCCATTGAGGCGGCGCGCGCGGGCGAGGCGGGGCGCGGTTTCGCCGTGGTGGCCGACGAGGTGCGCAAGCTGGCTGAAAAGACCATGGGCGCCACCAAGGAAGTGGAAGAGGCCGTCCGCGCGATTCAGGAAGAAACGCAACGCAATGTGGAAAACGTGGACGAGGCCGCGCGGCTGACCGTGGAAAGCGCGGAGCGCGCCTCCCGCGCCGGGGAGTTCATGGGCAAGATCGTGGGCGGTATGGAGGAAACCGCCGAACATCTGAAAATCATTGCCCAGGGCGCGGCCGAACAGTCCGAGAGCAGTACGCAGACCAATGGCGCTCTGGAGGAAATACGGCATGTGGCCGAAAGCACGGCGACCAATATGGAAACCTTTACGGCGGCCCTGCTTTCGTTCAAAAGCGGCATGGAAGAGCTGGATGTGATCGTCAACGCGCTGGTGACGGGCGATTACGCCCAGGCCGCCAGCACGGACAAATTCGTGCAGTGGACGCCCAAACTGGATCTGCATGTGCCGGTCATCGACAGCCAGCATCGCCAGCTTTGCAGTTACATCAATGATCTTTACCAGGCCATGAAGAACAACCGCACCGGTGAGGAGCTTCAGGCCATTGTGAAAAAATTGCGCGATTACACGGCCTCGCATTTCAGCGACGAGGAAAAAATCTTCGCGCCTTCGTCCTATCCCGGCACTGCCGAGCACAAGGCCATTCACCGCAAATTCGTGGACAAACTGGACGAGTTCGAGAAGCAGCTTGAAAACGGCGCCGCCACGGTGAGCATGGATCTGCTGACTTTTCTCAAGGACTGGCTCATCAAGCATATCGCGGGCACGGACCCCACCTATCTGCCCTATATCCAGCATATGGTCGAGCACAACAACTGACCGGACATTTATTGAAGCATTTCAAAAGGCCCCCCGGCATAGCCGGGGGGTTCTTCATATGCGCCTGTAAGGCTCTCTTGCCAGCGGTGCCCTGACAGGCGCGTGTGCGATCTGACATTTGCATTTCTGTTACCCGCGGCCCGTAAGCGGGCTTCCGGGACAGGACAAGCTCAACTGATCCCCCAACTTGTCCCGGGCAATTTGCCCCCGGATATACTCCTGAATCTTCTTTTTATTCTTGCCTACTGTATCCACATGGTAGCCGCGACACCAAAATTCACGATTGCGGTATTTGCACTTGAGGCCCCCAAACCGCTCATAACTCATCAGCTACTCTTTCCTTTCAGGTAGCCCATAAAACTTGATGCACTCGTTTTTGGAGGAATCTCAAGCAACATATGAATATGGTCTGGGCAACATTCCGCTTCAACGATGTGTACTGCTTTCCATTCACAAAGTTTTCGCAAAATCTCTCCTGTTGTCCGCTTCTTTTCTCCATAAAATACCTGTCGACGATATTTGGGGGCAAAAACGACATGATATTTACAATTCCATTTCGTATGCGCTAAACTTTTTGCGCCACTCATCGTGACCTCCTTTTGATTTGTCTTTGGGATGCAGTTGCCAGACAGCGTCTCCATTATGACAAATCAAAAGGAGTTTTCACAACTATGTATAGCTATAAGCTTTTTTGAACCTCCCGCCTAGCGGGAGGTTTTCCTCATACAAGAAGCCCGCCGGTTCTCGCCGGCGGGCTTCCTTGTTGTCTTTTATCCGCGCCGCGCGCCACGGCGCGCCGGCGCTGCCTGCGGCAATGCCTTTACTTGGCCGCGACCTTGCCGGAGAGCATATTGTGCTCGCCGGTCAGGCTGCGCAAAAAGGCCACTATCAGGTCGCGGTCGCTCTGGGGCACCTCCAGACCGGCGCAATAGACGCCCATGACGCGCACGGCCTCATCCAGCGTCTCCACCGTGCCGTCATGCAGGTACGGCCCGGTCAGTTCGATGTTGCGCAGGTTGGGCACCTTGAAGCGGTGCATATCCAGTTCGCTCTTGGTGTGGTTGTAGCGGCCCTTGTCCGACCCGAGTTCCTTGCCGCCGCGGTCGGCAAAGTAATCCTTTTTCAGGTCCATGTATTCGTAGGACTGGCCGCCCACGCTCTTGCCCACATGGCAGGAGGCGCAGCGATAGGCCTTGAAGCGCTCATAGCCCTGCGCTTCCCGGGAGCTGAGAGCCTTGTCGTCGCCGCGCAGCCACTTGTCAAAACGGCTGTCGGGCGTGATCAGGGTCTTTTCATACTCGGCAATGGCGTCGGTGATGTTCTTGCCGCTCCAGCCGTCGGGGTAGACCGCCTTGAATTCGGCGGTCAGGGCCTCATCCTGGGACAAACGGCCGATAATCTCGTCCCAGTCCTTGCTGCCCATTTCAATGGGGTTCATGGGCGGGCCGCCGGCCTGTTCCGCCAGGTCGGCCGCGCGACCGTCCCAGAATTGGGCCAGGTTAAAGGCCGCGTTGAACACCGTGGGCGGGTTCACATCGCCAAACTGCTTGCGCACGCCTTCGGAGAAGCGCTGGTGATCCGTGCCGCCACGGTCATAGAAGTGGCATCCCGAACAGGCCAGCGTGCTGTCCGTGGACAGGCGCTTGTCATTGAACAGCTTGTCGCCCAGGGCCGCCTTTTTGGCGTCGGTCTTGATCAGGCGCGGCAGGGGCTGCAAGGGTTCGTTGGCGTGCCTGGCCGCGGCGTCCGTGGCATAGTGCGCCTTGCGCGAGGTCTTCACCCAGTCCAGGATATCCTTTTTCTCCCGTTCCGAAAGCCGGCTGCCCCAATGCACCACCGCGAACTTGGCCGGGGGCATGGTGTCGTTGTTGATCACCCACTCCATCTTGGCCAGCACGGTTTCGCCGATAGGCTTGCCCTTGTTCTGAATCAGCTCCACATTCAGATCCATGGCGCGAAGACCGTCGCGGTAATCCTGCTCAATGATCTGGCGGATGCCGGGCACCTTGGCATAAAAGGGCAAGTCATAGCCCTGGGTATGGCAGGCCATGCATTTGTCCTGCACCACCTTTGACACCTTGGCAAACTTGGCCATGGGCGGCATGCCCCCCGGCGCCGTCCCTTCGGCGGGCGCCGCCTGCACGGGCCCGCCCAACAGCGCGGCCATTCCCAGGATGGCCGCCATGACACGGGAAATTTTCATGCACATTCCTCCCTTTTGGTGTGACTGCATGCTTGCGTTCATATTCACAAACCAGACAGACTTGTCAATAAAAATTATCAATATCAGCCATGCGCGCAGGATGCCCGGCCTCATGCCGGCGCGCACAAAAGCGGACGTCCTCTTCCCTTCCGCATTCTGGCCCAAGAGAATGGTTCATGCAAATTCGGGGAAGCGCCTTCCAAAAAATTTTTTGACCGCCCTCCGTTCGCGGCTTTTTCCCCCAATCGCCTTGATTCAAGGCATATGCCGCAAAATTTTTTCGGCCCTGAAAAAGAAAATAAAAAAAATTTTTCCTTCACGAAAAAATTTAACAGTCTGATTTAATGGTAAAAATTTTTATACGGCATTTTCACAGCCCTAAAGAGTAAAAATTTTTGCACGAATAGACTTGCAATGCACGCGAGGATTTCTTAAATTCGGATCGCGGCGGGAAACCGCCCCACAGGCGTTTCCGTTACGACAACCCGTTTCCCATCACGGGGAACAAAAGAAAGGAAGGTTAAACCATGAAAAAGATCGCTACGCTTCTGTTGGCGGCGGGCCTGGTGTTTGGTGTTTCCACCGGCGCCAGCGCCATTGACTTCAAGGCCAAAGGCCAGTGGATCATGAGTTTTGACTATGGTCAACACGGCAACTTTGCCAGCAGCAACACCAGCAAGGGCGGCAACACCGGCTACAAGAAGGGTGAAGACGAGTTTGAAGCCCGCCAGCGCGTGCGTTTGCAGTTGGACGCCGTGGCCTCCGAGGCCCTGTCCGGCACCGTGTACTTTGAAATGGGCGACACCATGTGGGGCAAGAGCGATCAGGGCGGCGCGCTGGGCGCTGACAGCAAGATCGTTGAAGTGAAGCGCGCCTACATTGACTGGATGGTGCCGCAGACCGACCTGAAGGTTCGCATGGGCCTCCAGGGCGTGGCCCTGCCCAGCTTCACCACCGGCAGCACGGTGCTCAACGACGACGTGGCCGGCATCACCGCCAGCTACCAGTTCAACGAAAACGTGGGCGTCACCGCCCTGTGGGCCCGCCCCTTCAATGACAACTCCAGCTGGAAGAAGAACGACTATGACCATGACAGCTACATGGACAACATGGACGCCTTTGCCCTGCTGGTGCCCCTGTCCTTTGACGGCGTGAAAGTGACCCCCTGGGGCATGTACGCGGCCATCGGCCCCAACACCTTCCGCAATGGCGAAAACTTCCGCAATGGCCCCTGGGGCGCCGGCAGCTACGCCAAGGCCGGTCTGTTCCCCGCCATGGGCGCTCTGCACAAGGACGGCACCAGCGCCAACGGCGCGCGCAAGCTGAGCTCTTACGCCGACGCCTGGTGGGCCGGCCTGACCGGTGAAGTGACCGCCTTTGATCCCTTCCGCTTCGCGTGGGATTTCAACTACGGCTCCGTGACGTGGGACGACGACGGTCGCCTGAACCGTCAGGGCTGGTTGGCGTCTCTGCTCTTTGAATACAAGCTGGATTGGGCCACCCCCGGTCTGTACGGCTGGTACGGCTCCGGTGACGACAGCAACCCGGCCAACGGTTCCGAGCGCATGCCCACCCTCAGCGCCAACAACACCAACGGCTTCTCCAACTTCGCCTTTGACGGTGACCCCTACATCGCCCGCGACGGCGCCATCGGCCACGGCATGGGCGGCACCTGGGGCATTGGCGCGCGCTTGAAGGACATGAGCTTTGTGGAAGACCTCAAGCACACCTTCCGCGTGAACTACATCGGCGGCACCAACAGCCCGACCATGGCCAAAAAGATGAGCCTCAACGACATGTACGCCAACGAGGGCGGCCTGGGCATGGAAGCCATGTACCTGACCACTCAGGACAGCGCGCTGGAAATCGGCCTGACCAACACCTACCAGATGTACGAAAACTTCGTCATCAATCTGGAAGCCGACTACATCGCCCTCTGGCTTGACACCAGCAAGTCCGTGTGGGGCGCGCGCCATCGTAACGGCAGCCCCATCCCGCAGACCAATGACGCCTGGAACATCAACGCCAGCTTCGTGTACTCCTTCTAGTTCACGAACCGCTACAGACATGAAAGGGGAACCCCGCGGGGTTCCCCTTTTTTATTGATGACAAAGCCCGCTTCAAGGCTGCTTTTGACGGATCATGTGGCGGAACACGACCAGCCCCGCCTGACCGACAGCGCATTCATGGGGCCTGACTCTGGCGCGCAGACAGGAAAGAGCCGCGGGTTCCCTGAAACCCGCGGCTCTTTGCATTGGCGGTCAACCTCAAACGCTTACGCGTTGTAGTCGCCCCGGTTGAATTTGAATTTTTCCGTGACGGCCATCACTTCCAGCTCGTTCAGAAGAGAATCAAGGCCGGGGTTTTTGCCGCGCACGCCGGCCGTGTCTTGCCTGATTTGCGCCACCTGGCTGTCAATGCCCTCCAGCAGGGCATACGCGTCGCGCAGGGAGCCGCCGTCAGCGGATGAACCCAGGGTTTTGGCGTACGAATCCCAGAGATCCAGCGTGCCGGAGGCCTGCGTAAAAGCCTCCTGAAGAATCTCCGCATCGGGATCAACAGCCTGGCTCTGTTCCGCGCCATTCAGCAGCAACTGGCTGATCAGCCCCGCCTGAGCGGCGCCGGGCGGCAACAGCCCGCCCGCGGCGTTGGCCTGCTCCGCCCCACCGCCCAACTGCCGGGCGAGGATGGCCTCAAAACCACCGCCTGAGCCCGCTTGTCTGCGAGCCGTCGTTGCCTGCTGTTCCTGCTGGCGCAGCAGAGCTTCCAATTGTTCGGTATTAATTTCCATATCGCCTCCAGGGTTGGCGTTCCGCTACAATTATGCAAAATCTCTGCCATTGCGAAACAACAGCCAAGCCATTGTTTTTTCAGCATCCATGGAAAAAGGGAGGGGAAAAATCTTCCCGCGCTCATAACATATGCTTTGTAAAGGGCCTTGTCTATTCTTCAAAAAAACTCTATGCTTTTATACAAGGCAAAGGGTTAAGGCGCGAGGCTTCAGGCCGTATGCGCTTCGGCCAGGGCGGTCATTTTTCGCCCCGCCGGGAGCTCCCCATCACATCAGCAGCCCCCAGAGGCAATGGAGCTTGGCATGAAGGAAATCAAGAAGATTCTTTGCGCGGTAGACCTTTCCGAACACAGCAAGGCCGTGGCGGAATACGCCGTTCTGCTGGCCAAGGGGCTGAACGCCAGCGTTATCGTGGTCTATACGGCCCCCTCGCTGAGCCAGTATGTGGGTTTTCATGTGCCGCCCAACACCATTGAAAACTTTGTGGGCGAAATCGTCACCGGCGCGGAAAAGTCCATGGAAGCCTTTGTGGCCGAAAACTTTGCCGGCGTGGAAGCCAGGGGCCAGGTGCTCATCGGCTATGCCGCTGAGGAAATTCTGAACCGCGCCCATGAGGAAAAGGTGGACATCATCGTTATGGGCACCCACGGCCGCAAGGGCATTGACCGCATTCTCTTCGGCTCTGTGGCGGAAAAGGTGGTCAAGAATGCCGACATGCCCGTGCTGACCATCCGCCCCAAGTCGCCCATCGGGGGATAAGGCTTCCTGACGCCGGCGGCGTGGGGCGTCCGCCGCCCCGCCGCATGGCGACAACCGCCAGCCGCCGCGCCAGCGGCGGCTTTTTTTGGGGTCATCATGTCCGAAATCAGCGTACTGCCGCGCATCCGGGAGCTTGATGCGTATGTGCCCGGGCTTTCCATCCCGGAAATCCGGCAAAAATACGGCCTTTCCCAGGTCATCAAGATGGCCAGCAACGAAAACCCGCTGGGGGCCTCGCCTCTGGCCCAGGAAGCCGTGCGCCGTCATGCCTCCTCGCTGTTCCGCTACCCTCAGGGCGGCAACCCGCGTCTGGTTCGCGCCCTGGCCGATCTGCACGCGGTTGACCCGCGCCGGGTGGTGGCGGGCAATGGTTCCGATGAAATCATCGACCTGCTGATACGCATGCTGGCCGAGCCGGGCAGGCATTCTCTGGTCTGTTTTGACCCCTGCTTCAGCATTTACCCCATTCAGGGCCGCATTGCCGGCGTTGATGTTCGCCGCTGCCCGCTGGGGAAAGACTTTGACTTTGATTTTGACGCCCTGCTTCGTCTGGTGGATCAGAGCACCCGTCTGGTCTTCATCACCACGCCGGACAATCCTTCCGGCTACTGCCCCCCGCGCGAGGCCGTGGCAAACCTGGCGGAGCGGCTGGCCAAAATCGCCCCGGGCTGTCTGCTGGTGGTGGACGAAGCCTATATGGATTTTGCCGAGGACGAGGCCGAAGCATCCCTCCTGGCTTCGGGCGCGACGCCGGACAACGCGGCCTTTTTACGCACATTTTCCAAAAGCTGGGGGCTGGCCGGACTGCGCCTGGGCTACGGCGTGCTGCCGCCCGCTCTGGCCGAATATTTCTGGCGGGCGCGCCTGCCCTTCTCCGTCAACATCCTGGCGGAAGAGGCCGGTCTGGCCGCCCTGACGGACACGGCCTTCCGCCAGGCCACCCTGGATGTGGTGCGCCAGGGCCGCGCCAAGCTCCGCGACGGGCTCACGGCCCTGGGCTGCACGGTTTGGCCCAGCGCGGCCAATTTTCTGCTGTTTCGCCTGCCGCCGCGCGCGGGTTCGGCCAGAGACTGTTTTGAGGCCCTGCTGCGGCGCGGCATCATCATCCGCCCCCTGAGCAGCTACAATCTGCCGGAGCATTTGCGCGTCAGCGTGGGCGACGCCAGAGAAAACGCGGCCTTTCTGGCCGCCATGCGCGACATTCTGGCCGCGCCCGATACAACGGAGCGCGCATGAACGGTCATTTGCCGGTAGTGACGCTGGATGGCCCGGCGGGCGTGGGCAAAACCACACTTGCCCGGCGCATGGCCGAAAGCCTGGGGCTGGCCTATCTGGATACCGGAGCCATGTTCCGCTGTCTGGCCCTCAAGCTGGGGCCCGGCGCGGAGCAACTGCCTGAAGAAGAGCTGCGCCGGCGCTGCGCGCAATGGACTTTCAGCATCGCGGGCAAGGGGCAGAACACCGCGCTGTTTTGCAACGGTCAGGCCGTGCGCGGCGAAGTGCGCACCGAAGAGGTGGGCATGCTGGCCGCGCGCATCGGCACTGTGCCGGCAGTGCGCGAAGTGCTTCGGCAGGCTCAGCGGGCCATGGGCGAACAATCCCCGCTGGTGGCCGAAGGCAGGGACATGGGCACCGTGGTTTTTCCTGACGCGCGCTTCAAGTTCTTTCTGGATGCCGCGCCCGAAGTGCGCGCCATGCGCCGTCTGCGCGATCTGGAAAACCGGGGCGAACACGCGGAACTGACCACCCTGACCGAGCAGATACGCCAGCGCGACGCCCTGGACCGCAACCGGGCTGTGGCCCCCCTGCGCCCCGCTCAGGACGCCCTGATTGTGGATACCTCCCATCTGGATATTGAGGGCGCGCTGGGCGTGATGCTGCATCACATTGATGTGCGCGGCGGCGCGCGGGCCTTGCGCTCTTCAGCTTTTCCCGCCCTTTTGCCGCCTGTCAGAAAATCTTCATAAGCTTTTCGGTCGCGTCTTCTTTTCGGCGGGCCGTCCCTTGCTCCCCGCGCGCGGCTCTTGCCCCGGCCGGGCACGGGCAAAAACTTCCCAGCCGGGCAAAAATTGCCGCCCCCTTGCCCGCCGGCGAGACAAGTCTTTGGCATGCCGGGGCCGCAATGCCGCCCTTCACGCCCCCCCATGAAATTCTTTAGAAAAAAACACCCCTGATTTTATTATTTTTTTTCTTGAATGGCACGGGCGGTGCATAAAGTCAGGCACAAGCCACAGACGCATACGGCGCCAGTGTGGGAAACAGCCTCATGGGGAGGACCATATGAACAATCAGTTGGATTACGAAATCAATAAGGAACTGGGCGAGTGCTATCTTTTCATGGGCGATTTTGACAAGGCCGAGGAATATTACCGCAAGGCCGCCAACAACGCCCAGAGCGCCGCGCCCTACATGGGGCTGGCCACCGTAGCCGTGCAGCGTTGCGAGCTGGACAAGGCCCTGGTGCTGTACCAGAAGGCCGCCGCCGTGGAAGAAACCGACAAGGCCCTCTGCGGCATCGGCCTGGTTTACATGGAACAGGGCAAACATGAGGACGCCTTCAGCTACTTTGCCCGCGCGCTGGATAAATCCGCCGCCAATATTGTGGCGCTGAACTGCCTGGTGCGCGAAGCCTATCAACTGGCCTGCGTGGAAAAGGCGCTGCCCTACCTGGAGGCCGCGCTGACCGAAAGCGAAGAAAGCGAGGCCGTGCGCGTAACCCTGGCTGGCTGCCTGATCTACCTGGGGCGCAACGCCGAAGCCCGTCAGCATCTTGAGGCGGTACTGGGCGCAAACCCGGCCAACAGCAACGCCAAGGAACTTTTCGACACCATGGCCGCGTAAGTCAGGGCCGGGCGGTATGCCCGGCCTTGCGCGCGGCTGGCAGATACTCCCCTCCCCACACGATTTTCCGGCCTCTGGCGGGCGCCTGGGGCCGGAAAATCTCTCCACCCGGGGAAGCAGCGCCGACGGGGGCAACCGCGTCGGCGCTCTGCTGAGCGGGAAACCCCGCCCCGCGCGTTGTCGCCCTGAGCATGCCCGCATTGCGCTTTCGCAAAAGGGGCCTCTGAAATGCCGGTCGGCAGGCCGCGCCAGAGCATTTTCACTCTGAAAAGACTCTGCCGGCGCAAAAAGAACCGCGCCATCCGCTTTTCAAGCGCCGGCTTTCCCCGGCCCGCTCAGGGCGCATGCCCAGCAGGGGCGTTTCTCAAGGCTACCCCTTCAGAGCCGCCATACTCTCCGCCTTCCATCTTTCCACGGCATTCACACGCCATGCCCTCCGGCAGGAGAATCCCTTTGGCGCCATCAGGAAACGTTATGAACCTGAGCCCCCATGTCTCTGATTTCAGCCTGGCAAGAGCGGCCTCTTCCGTCTGAATGGCGGCTTCCAGTTCGGCAAGGGCGGCTTCACGCTCCTGGATGGCGCTCTTCAGCCCGCTCATCCTGTCCACCCTGCCTTTTACCAGCAGTTCGCCGGCGGCATAGGCGGCCGCGAACACCAGCAACGGCGCCAGCAGCAGCCAGAGAGTTCTTTTGCGTTCCCCATGCGCCGCGGGGGATGCCGCCCCGGCTTTCGACTTGCCGGAAGCCCGCACGGGCTGTGCCGGGGTAAAATTTTTTCCCTGAGCCTCTTCCCTGATTGGCGTCACCCCAACGTCCGAAGCCGCTTTCTGTATGATTTCCCGGTCATGGCCAACAATATGCCGGGTGAGCCATTTTCCAAGGATGGCGAATGGACTGGGCGGAATAATCTTCGCGCGCCAGATAGGCTTCCAGACGCGGAATGACGTCTTCGCGCATGGCGGCGTGGACAGCCTTGTGGGCCTCGTAATCCCTGAAGCCGATGGAGCGCATGTAGGCTTCTTCATCCTGAAAGTGTTTCAGGGTGTAGTTGCGCACATATTTGACGGCCTCGGCGGCCGTCCATCTGACGTTGCGATCCCCCATGCGCACGAGCCTGTGCAGCTTATTGATTATGCGAAATAACTCCTGATGGGCCTCGTCAATACTTTCAACCCCGATACAGAATCGATCCTGCCATTGCAGCATGGGAATCTCCTGCGAGAGCTCGCTTCATGATTCAGCTCAGGAGGCTGTATCATGAAAATTATTCACCCCCAAAAAGTGTTTTTTGGCTCACTCCCTCTGTTAAAAATACATGATTGCATGCCTGCCGCGCACAAGAAATCATCCCCATGAAAAACAGGCGGCGCGCGCATTTTCATGCCGATAATCCATGGCGTCGGAATGTCGGCGCATATCAATCGGCTTTTTTCAACAAAGCCAGGGCTGATTCTCTCTACGGCTCTTGTGCGTCGCCGTTACGTCTGTGTTGCAAAAAATCCTGATACGTCTTCCGCAGGCCGTCTTCCAGGCTGATGCGCGGCCGCCAGCCCATGGCAAAAATTCTGCCCGAATCCATCAGCTTTCTGGGCGTGCCGTCCGGCTTTGCCGGGTCCGTGCGGATTTCCCCCCCAAAGCCCGTGATGCGGGCCACAAGCCGCGCCACTTCCATAATGCTCAGTTCTTCCTGACTGCCCACATTGACGTGCTCAAAATCAGAATACTTCTCCAGCAGAAAAACGCAGGCGTCAGCCATGTCGTCCACATGCAGAAATTCGCGCAGGGGCGCGCCGCTGCCCCAGATGGTCACCGTTGCCGCCCCGCCCTCCACAGCCTCGTGAAAACGGCGGATCAGCGCCGGGATGACATGGCTGTTTTCCGGATGATAATTGTCGCCCGGCCCATAGAGGTTGGTGGGCATGGCGCTGATGGCGTCAAAGCCGTATTGCCGTCTGTAGGCCTGGCACATTCTGATGCCGGAAATCTTGGCCAGGGCGTACGCCTCGTTGGTGGGCTCCAGAGGGCCGGTAAGCAGGCATTCCTCTTTAATGGGCTGCGGGCAAAGCCTGGGATAGATGCAGGACGAACCGAGAAACAGCAGCTTTTTGCAGCCGTTGCGGCAGGCGCTGTCAATGACGTTGTTCTGGATTTGCAGGTTTTGATAGATAAATTCAGCAGGATAAGTCGCATTGGCATGAATGCCGCCCACCCTGGCCGCCGCCAGAACCACATATGCCGGTCTGTGCCGCGCAAAAAAACGGCGCGTCGCGTCCTGATCGCACAAGTCCAGCTCGGCGTGCGGGCGCACGAGCAGATTAGCGTAGCCGGCGCGCTTCAGCGCGCGACAAATGGCTCCGCCCACAAGGCCGCGATGACCGGCCACATAGATAAGCTCATCCCTGCGCATGATCTACTCGTTATGGCTGAATGTTCTGAAGCCGGCCACCTTGCACACGGCGTCGCGCATGCCCAGTTGAAGGTCTTCGCGCGTCATTTCGGCCACCATGTCCTCAAAGCTCGTTTTTGGCTCCCAGCCCAGCTTTTTCTTGGCCTTAGCCGGGTCGCCCAGCAGGGTTTCCACCTCTGTGGGGCGGAAGTAGCGCGGGTCCACCCGCACAATGACATCCCCGGCCTTGACATGACACGCCATGGACTGCCGGCCGCCGGCCCGCGCCAAACGCTCGGCGTCCACGGCCGCGACGGTTCCGGTTTCATCCAGCCCGCTGCCCTGCCACGCAAGCGTCAAGCCAAGCTCGGCCGCCGCCGCATTGACGAAATCCCGCACCGAAAACTGTCGCCCGGTGGCGATGACAAAGTCATCCGGCCGCTCCTGCTGCAACATGAGCCATTGCATTTCCACATAGTCGCGGGCATGGCCCCAGTCGCGCCGGGCGTCCAGATTGCCGAGAAAAAGGCAGTCTTGCAGGCCAAGCGCCATGCGCGACAGCGCGCGGGTGATCTTGCGGGTCACAAAGGTTTCGCCGCGAATGGGAGACTCGTGGTTGAACAAAATGCCGTTGCAGGCGTACATGCCGTACGCCTCGCGATAGTTTACCGTGATCCAGTATGCGTAGAGCTTGGCGCAGGCATAGGGGGAACGGGGATAAAACGGCGTTTTTTCGGTCTGCGGCATTTCCCGCACCAGGCCGAACAGCTCGGATGTGGAGGCCTGGTAAAAACGCGTATGGTCGGTCAGCGATGCGATGCGGATGGCCTCCAGCAGGCGCAGCGCGCCCAGAGCGTCCACATCCGCCGTGTATTCAGGCGATTCAAACGACACCTGCACATGGCTCTGGGCCGCCAGATTGTAAACCTCGTCCGGCTTCACTTCCTGCATGACGCGCACAAGATTGCTGGAATCGCTGAGGTCGCCGTAATGCAGGATGAAACGCCGCTCGCTGGCATGCGGGTCCTGATACAGATGATCTATGCGGTCGGTATTGAAGAGAGACGCCCGGCGTTTGACGCCATGAACCTCATAGCCCTTCCGCAGCAGAAATTCCGCCAGATACGCCCCATCCTGTCCGGTAATGCCGGTAATAAGAGCCTTTTTCATGCTTGCTTCCGCTTGTTGTATGAATGCCCGGCAATGCCTGCGCAAGCGCCTCAGCCGTGTGGAAACCGAAATGGCCGCGAGCCGGGACGCTTCATTGTTATCTGCAAACAGCGCGCATGTCCATGAACGCGGGCCGGCGAAAATCATTCCGCAAAAAGAGGCGGCAGGGGAAGTCGCGCGCCCTTGGCATGAATGGAGGAGAAGAAATCTCAACCCTCGCCCAGCGCGGCGCTTATGCCTTGCGCAACGCATGGCGGGCGCTCCCGCCGCCGACCCTGGCGGATCATCACGGCAAATAACCGGCTGGCAAAATTCAGATCAGACGCGCCCGCCCCCGCAAGGCGGCGCTTGCTAAACCCGGGGGGAGTCATATATATAACCAACGTGGCGTGCATGAACGCCCCGCTTGGCGACTTCACGCCTTGACGGACATCAACAGATTTTTCTGGAGGACATATGTCACCGACTCCCCACAGTGTCGCCCAAAGCGGCGTGAGCAGCGTCGTTTCCGTTTACATGCGCCAGGTCTACCAGTGGATGACGGCGGGCTTGGCGCTGACCACGGCAGTGGCCTACGGCGTGGCCGGTTCGCCGGCCATCCGCGACGCCATTCTGGGCAACAGCATGGTTATGATTCTGCTGATCGTGGCCCAGTTCGGCCTGGTCATCGCCCTTTCGGCGGCCATCCATAAAATGTCGGCGGGCGCGGCCACCGCGCTTTTTCTGCTGTACTCGGCCCTGACCGGCGCCATGCTTTCGTCCATTTTTGTGGTCTATCCCATCGCGTCCATCGCCAACGCCTTTCTGGTGACCACGGGCACCTTTCTGGCCATGTCGGTCTATGGCGCAACGACCAAACGCGACCTCACAGGCATGGGCAACTTCTTGTTCATGGGCCTGATCGGCATCGTCATCGCCATGGTGGTGAACATCTTCCTCAAAAGCACCATGATGGACTTCATCATCAGTTGCCTGGGCGTGCTCATCTTCACCGGCCTGACCGCCTATGACACCCAGAAGCTGCGCCGCTTTGGCGAGGGCGCGCCTCTGGAGGACGGCACGGCGGTGCGTCGCGGCGCCATCATGGGCGCGCTGACCCTGTATCTGGACTTCATCAACCTCTTTCTGATGCTGCTGCGGCTTTTCGGCGGCAACCGCGACTGAGCCGCGGCCAGTAGTTCCCGACTTTCCTCTCGCGCGAACAATGCCGGCGTTCCGGGGGTAAAAGGTGATGCCTTTTGCCCCCTTTTGCTGAAGCGAAAGCAACGTGAAAAAACATCATAAACACAGCGCCTCTTTCACTTCGCCAGCCCTGCCCGGTCAGGACGAACTGCTGGAAATTTTCATCCGCGAGTCCCGCCCCCTGCGTCTGGACGGCCTGCTGCGCGTTACGGGTCTGCCCCGCCGGGCCAAAAAAGAGCTGGAAGAAAGCCTGAACGCGCTGGCCGCCCAGGGTCGTCTGACGCGCCTGCGCGGCGGCCTCTGGGTTCGGCCTGACCGCCTTAAAAGCCTGGTGGGGCGCTATCAGGCCCTGCGCAACGGCGGCGGCTTTGTGACGCCGCTGGCGGTCGGCGACGAAGGGGGAACGCCCGGCGCGCGCGTGAGCGGCGGCAGGGATATTTTCATCCATCCCCTCCAAAGCAATGAGGCCTGGCACCAGGATTTGGTGCGGGTGGTTCTGGCGCCGTCCGCCGCGCGCGCCGGGCGTGGACGCGGCGGGCCAGCCCCTGAAGGCCGCATTGTGGAAATTCTGGAGCGCCCGCAGAAGGAGATTCCCGCACATCTGCACAGCCGCGCGGGGCGTACCCTTTTTTGCCGCCCGGCGGACAGCCGCCTGACTGTGAATTTCAGCGTGGCTCTGCCCGCTGACAGCGCCATGCCGGAAAAAGGCGCTCTGCTGCTGGTGGCCCCGGAGGAGCGTCTGGCCTCGGATCTCTGGCGCGCGCGCCTGCTGGGCGCGTACGGTCGTGAAGACGACGCGGATGTGCAGGAAAATCTGGTCAAGCTCAACCACGAGACGCCGCGCGACTTTCCGGCCGCCGTTCTGGCCGAAGCCGCCGCGCTGCCCGTCGCCCCCGTTCAGGCGGATATGGACGGACGCGAAGACCTGCGCGCCCTGCCCCTGGTGACCATTGACGGCGCCGACGCCCGCGACTTTGACGACGCCGTGCAGGTGGAGCGCAAGGGCGCGGGCTGGCTGCTGCGGGTGGCCATTGCCGACGTGAGCCATTATGTGCGGCCCGCCCCCGGCAAAGGGCGCGCCAGTCTGGATGCCGAAGCCCTGGAACGCGGCAATTCCTGGTATTTCCCCCGTTCGGTGGAGCCCATGCTGCCCCCGGCCCTGTCCAACGGCCTGTGCAGCCTCAAGCCGGACGAAGACCGGCTGGCCGTGCTGGCGGAAATTCCTTTTTCAGCCGCGGGCCAGCCGGGCAAGGCGCGCTTTGCCCTGTGCGTCATGCGTTCCGCCGCCCGCCTGACCTATGACCAGGTCAGGGCCTGCCTGCTGGATCATGACGCCGACGCCCTGGCCCGCCTGCGCGAAACGCCGCGCGGCGTGGAAGTGCTGGCCATGCTGGAGGAAGCCTTCAGGCTCTATGCCGTGTTGCGCGCGGCCCGGCAAAAACGCGGCAGTCTGGATTTCGACCTGCCCGAAGCGGACTACAGCTTTGACGCGACGGGCCGGGTGCGCGCAATCGGCTTTCGGCAGCGCCACCACGCCCACCGCCTGATCGAGGAATTCATGATCGCGGCCAACGAGGCTGTGGCCCGCCACCTGCGCGACGCGGGTCTGCCCTTTCTTTACCGTGTGCACCCCCAGCCGGACCTGGAACGCCTGGAAGAGCTTTTTGACGCCCTCGCCGCCACGGCCCTGGAATGCCTGCCCGCCAGCGTCCACAGCGGCGGCAGGGCCGACGCGGCGGCCCTGCGGGACATTCTGGCCGCGGCGCGGGGTACGGAACGGGAATTTCTGGTCAACCGCCTCTGCCTGCGGGCCATGCCCCAGGCCCGCTATCAGCCGGAAAACGAAGGCCATTTCGGCCTGGCCTCCCAGGCGTACTGCCATTTTACCTCGCCCATCCGCCGTTATGCCGACCTTTTGGTTCACCGCGCCCTGAAGGCGTCACTGGGGCGCGCGGCGGGGCCGCTGCCCGCCGGGCAGAAACTTTTGCGCATGGGCGACAGGCTCAATCGCCGGGAACGCGCATCCATGGAATGCGAACGCGAAATGGCCCGGCGTCTGGGCTGTCTGGCTCTGCGGGAGCGTGAAGGCGAACGCTTTGCCGGCGTCATTGCCGGCGTGACGAATTTTGGCCTCTTTGTGGAACTGAGCGCCATGCCCGTGGAAGGCATGATCCGTGTGGAAGACCTGGGCAACGACTGGTACGAGCTGGACAGCCGCGGCCAAAGCCTGATGGGCCGGCGTTCCGGACTGTGCTGGCGCCTGGGGCAGCGTCTGGAAGTGCGCCTGGCCGAAGTGCACATGGGCCGGCTGGAGATCCGCCTCATGCCTCTGGAAGCCCCCCGCGCGGGGCTGGCCGCGCGCGGCGCGCGACGCCGGCGCGACCTGAGGAAGCAAGGCGGCTTGCGCCCCGCGCGAGGGCAAAAGAACGAGACGCATGACCGCGGCAAGGGCCGAAAACGGCAGCATGGGCCGCAAAACGGCAAAAGCGGCGGCACGCGTTCAAAACGGGGGCGCTGATGGGTCTGCTCTCCTCCCGCCAGCGCATGGGCGCGGCGGCTCTGATTCTGGCGGCCAGCACCGTTCTTTCCCGGCTCATGGGCCTGATCCGCGACAAGGTCATCTCCTGGCAGTTCGGCGCGGGCGGCGAGGCGGATATGTATTTCGCGGCCTTTGTGGTGCCGGACATCATCAATTACCTGCTGGCCGGCGGCTTCATGTCCATCACCATCATTCCCCTGCTGTCCCGCCGTTTTCAGGAGGACGAGGCCGACGCCTGGCGCTTTTTTTCCTGCGTCTTCTGCTGGACCCTCGCCGCTTCGCTGCTGCTCACAGGCGCGGGCATGCTGGCCGCCGAACCCCTGGCCAGGCTGGTGGCCCCCGGCTTTTCGCCAGAGCAATGGCAGCGCCTGGCCTTTTTCATGCGCGTTATCCTGCCCGCCCAGATCTTTTTTCTTTGCGGGGCCTGCCTCACGGCCCTGCTCTATCTGCGGCGTCAGTTCAGCGTTCCGGCGCTGGCGCCGCTGGTCTACAACGGCTGCATCATCGCGGGCGGCCTGCTGCTGCCCCTGCTGGCGACGGGCGCGCCGGCCGGCCACGGCATGACCGGCTATTGCGCGGGCGTCACCATCGGCGCGGCTCTGGGCGCTTTTGCCCTGCCGCTGCGGGTGGCCGCCGGGGGCGGTCTGCGCCTGCGCCTGGTCTGGCGGCATCGGCTCATGGGCCGCTTTCTGCTCACGGCGCTGCCCCTGATGCTGGGGCAGACCGTCATCATGCTGGATGAACAGTTTCTGCGGGTTTTCGGCAGTCTCGCCGGCGAGGGCGCGGTCAGCCTGCTCAACTACGCGCGGCGCATCGCCCAGGTGCCGGTGGGGCTCATGGGCCAGGCCGCGGCCGTGGCCTCCTATCCCTTTCTGGTGGCTCTGCTGACCCAGGGCGACACGAAACGCTTCGACCAGACCCTGCGCACGGCCCTGCGCGCCGGTCTGGGCCTGATCATTCCCTGCGCGCTCTGGATGATGGCCGCCGCCTGGCCCATTCTGACCGTGATATTCCAGGGCGGCCGCTTCGGCCCGGCGGAAACGCTTGCCGCCGTGCCGCTGACGCAAATCATGCTGGCCTCGTCGCCGCTCTGGATCGTTTACATGGTTCTGGTGCGGGCCTACTACGCCCACAGCGACACCCTGACCCCGGCGCTCACAGGCACCATTATGACTCTGGTTTGTCTGCCCCTCTACTCCTGCTGGGCCGTGCCCCTGGGGGCCTGGGCCATTGCCGCCCTGTCAGGCGTGAGCGTGAGCCTCTATGTGCTCTGGCTGGCGGGAATATGGGCGCGTCGCCACGGCGGGGGGGCTTTTGCCGGGCTATGCGGCCTGGGGCTGCGCGCCCTGGCCTGCTCCCTGCCCGGCGCGGGCGCGGCCTGGCTGCTCGCCCGCCGCTGTCTTGAACATCTGCCGCTGCCGCCCATCGCGGCGGCCTGCGCGGCCCTGACCGTCAGCGGGCTGGCCTTTGCCCTGCTTTTTCTGCCTCTGGCCTGGCTGTTCGCGCCGTCCCTGCTGGAGCCAGTACTGCGCCGGCTGCGGCGCTGAGGATCAGAAAAAGCGGCCCCGGCCCAGCTTGTGCGCAAGCTGCAGCAGATCGTGCCCCATGAAAAACCAGACAGCCAGCGCTATGGCGGCCAGCAAACAGTACTCGCCCACGCTGCCGGTGGCGCAAAGCCTGAGCGAGAAACGCCCCTTGCGCGAAAAGGGCTGCCATGGCACCCCATGCGGGGTAAGCATGTCCAAAATCACATGGCTCAGGCCGCCGAACCCCAGGCCGGTAAGCGCGGCCCGTTCCTGCGGCGGCAAAGGCAGCGCCAGAGCGGCCAGAAAGAGCGCCAGCCACCAGCCGAACCAGTGCGTCGCGCCCCGGTGAATGCGGTTGAATATCTTCTGACGGCCGCGCGGCGTGGGGGCCAGGCCGGCCAGACGCTGGTCAAGCATGTCGGGCAGCACCGCGCCCGCACAGGCCGCCGCGACGCCCGCCGGAGGCAGATGCAGGGCCAGGGCCGAGGCCACGGCCGCCGCCTGATGCGTAATCCATTTCATCCGTCGCCCCCGGCGTTCCGAAACATCCGCCACCCCGCCTACGGCGCGCCGGCGGCCGCGACCGCCAGATCGCGCGTATGCCGCAAAAGCTCCAGACCGCCGGGCCGCCCGTGGCCGGGAACCACGATACGGGCTTCGGGAAAGGCGGCCAGGGCCAGAGCCATGGCCGCGGGCCAGGCCCGCACGTCGGCGTCTTCGATATTGCCCAGATTCGCGGCCTGAGCGTCCTTGACCATGCAACTGGGGAAAAGCAGCCTTTCGGCGGGAATCCAGATAAAGATTCCGTCCGTGGAATGGCCGCCGCCCAGATAGACGCAGCGCGCCTCCAGATCATGAAGCCTGAGCGTCAGCGTGTCGGCAAAACCGTGTTCAGGTTGCGGCAGACCCTTTTGAGCGGCGATGGCGATGGTTCCTTCATAGGCGTATGACGGAACGCCCCGGCGCAGCACCGCCGCCAGGCCGCCCATGCTGTCCTTGTGCCAGTGATTGGGCACACAGGCCGTGACCCTGGCGTGCAGCGTCTTTTCAATCCAGTCCAGCAGAATGTCCGTCTGCTCCACGGTCCAGGGCGTATCCAGCAGAAGGGCTTCCCCCTTGTGCGCCAGAATCAGCCCGTTGGCGGACACCAGGCCGAAAGGCGGCACTTCATGGCGGGAAACGTGCATGTAGACCCGCCCGGAAAGCCTGATCACTTCCATATCGCCCGCCAGCCGGACAGCCTCGCCCGTCCCCAGCGCTTCGGCCCGCAGGGGCGACCAGCAGCAGACCAGCAGAGCCAGCGCGCGGCAAAACCCTTTCACCCTCACAGACAGCATCATTTTCTCCGCAGAGCATTTGCCGCCGCCAAGGCGGAAAAGCGGCCCGGCGCGGAAGCGCAGCCGACCGCGCGACCTGGCCGGGCGGCGAGCTCTGCCGCTAGCCGCAACGGGAAAAACCGCACGCCGGGCAAATCAGGCAGCCTTCCTGAAAAACCAGAGGTTCGCCGCATTCCGGGCAGCGCTGCGCTTCCAGATCATTGACATCGCCAATGTGTTCATTTTTGAGATAGCGCTTTTCCAGCACCCAGGCGATGGCGTCTGGAATGGAGAGCAGCAGCCCCTTGCCCCGAAATACCGGGTGCTCGCCGCCAATGCCCTTGATCTGGGCCACCACGTCGCGCACATGCACGCCCGAACGCAGGGCCAGGGACACCAGACGCCCGATGGCCTCGGCCTTGGCCGTGATGGAACGCCCCGACTTGCCGATGGTGGCGAACACCTCAAAGGGTTCGCCGTCCACCTCATTGACGGTCAGGTACATGGCGCCCAGGCCGGTCTGCACCTTTTGGGTGAAACCCTGCACCATATCGGGGCGTTTGCGCACCGACGACGCGGCCTTGGCCATGGGCGCGGGCCCCTGCGGGGCGGACTCGCCATCCATTTTTTTCTGCCCCTCGCCGGTGGCCAGCACCTGAATGCTCTTGCAGCCGTCGCGGTAGACCGTGACGCCCTTGCAGCCCTCCTTGTAGGCCAGCCAGTAGATGTCAAAGATATCCTGCTCCGTGGCGGAATTGGGCAGGTTCACGGTTTTGGACACGGCATTGTCCGTATGCCGCTGAAAGGCCGCCTGCATGCGCAGATGCCAGACCGGCTCGATATCCATGGCGGTCACAAAAACCTTGCGCAGTCTGGCGGGCAGAAAATCCATATCCCTGATGGAGCCTCTGGCCGCCACGCTGTCCATAAGTTCAGGGGTGGCCAGGCCAGCGGCGGCAAGCGCGGCCTCAAAATGGGGGTTGACCTCCACCAGGCGTTCGCCGTCCAGAATATTGCGGGTGAAGCAGAGCGCAAAAAGCGGCTCCACCCCCGAAGAGCAGCCCGCAATGATGGACAGCGTGCCCGTGGGCGCGATGGTGGTCACTGTGGCGTTGCGGTAGGGGCCCTTTTTCTTTTTGGCATACACGGAAGCGGCATAGGCCGGAAAAGGCCCGCGCTCTCTGGCCAGTTCAGCCGAGGCCTTGTGGCCTTCCTCCTGCACAAAGCCCATGATCCGCTCGGCCAGGTCAATGCCCGCCTGGGAATTGTAGGGCACGCCCAGTTCAAAAAGCAGGTCGGCAAAGCCCATGACGCCCAGACCGATCTTGCGGTTTTTGCGCACTGTCTCGGCAATGCGCGGCAGGGGGAAAAGCGAGGCGTCAATGACGTTATCCAGAAAGCGCACGGAAAGATGCACCACGCGCCGCAGTTCGTTCCAGTCAATACCCGCGCGGGCCGGGTCGGCATCATCGTTGTGGCCGGGCAGATAGAAGCAGGACAGGTTGATGGAGCCCAGATTGCAGGCTTCAAAGGGCAGCAGGGGCTGTTCGCCGCAAGGATTGGTGGATTCGATCTCGCCCTGGTCCGGGGTGGGATTGTCGCGGTTGATGCGATCCAGAAAGACGATGCCCGGATCACCCGACTGCCAGGCCTTTCTGACCAGCAAATCAAAAACGTCGCGGGCGCGCAGGCGGTCCGCCACCTCGCCGGTATTGGGCGCGCGCAGGTCATACTGCTCGTCCTTTTCCACGGCCTGCATAAAAGCTTCCGTCAGGCCCACGGAAAGGTTGAAGTTATTGAATTCTCCCTCTTTTTCCTTGGCCCGGATGAAATCCAGCACGTCTGGATGATCCACGCGCAGAATGCCCATATTGGCCCCGCGCCGCGTGCCGCCCTGCTTGATCTGCTCTGTGGCGGTATTGAAAATGCGCAGAAAGGAAACCGGGCCGGAGGCCACGCCGCCGGTGGAGCCCACCCGGCTTTCCTTGGGACGCAGGCGCGAAAAGGAAAAACCCGTGCCGCCGCCGGATTTGTGAATCATGGCCGCAAACTTCACGGCGTCAAAAATTTCCTCAATGGAGTCGCCCACCGGCAGGACAAAACAGGCGGAGAGCTGGCCCAGGTCCGTCCCCGCGTTCATCAGCGTGGGCGAATTGGGCAAAAATTTCCATGAGGTCATCAGATCATAGAAGTCGCGGGCCAGAGCTTCCGGCTCACACGATGAGCCCTCGTACTTGCCTTCTTCGGCGGCAATGGCGGAAGCCACACGCCAGAAAAGGTCTCGCGGGCTTTCAGTGAACTGGCCGTCCAGGGATTTACGCAGATAGCGCTTCTGCAACACCACATCCGTATTGGGCTTCAACTGCGGCTGCGGCAAATTCTTGGGCATTGCGATCATCAGAACATAAACCTTGGGATGAGGGTTAGAACGCGGCACGCCCGCCCGGCGTCGACCGGCGGGCTGCCCAAGCCCGTATATACGCCCGACGGGGGCGAAAAAAAAGCCCCGAAAGTCCGCATTCCTCGGATAATACGCTGAATTTACATGATAAAAATTAACAAAAAGTTCATGCAAAAAGCGACCGGGCCGCACGGCTCAAGGCTTTGCGCCCGCCCGAGCGCCCGGCCTGCGGATGATGCGCGCCCGGCTTTTGGCGTCGCGCGGCGCGTCCGGCGGGAGGCGCACAGGCAGATGATCGCCAGAGGCCAGGGCCTCGGCGTCTTCCAGCAGCGCCAGACCTTCGGCGGTGCAGGCGTAGCGCGCCCGACCGTAGAGGCCAGACGCCGCGAAAGCCGCGGAAAGCACACGGGCGGACAATGTTTTTTCCCCACCGGGGGCGACGGCGGGGGGGGCTTGCCGTTCCGCCGCCGCGCCAAGCAGCAGGGGCGCAAGGGAAAGCCCGCTCTTGACCAGCCCCGCCTCGTTGGAAAGGCGCGCCAGCCAGTCCGGCGCATCCCGGCTGTCAAAGGTGAAGTGGCACCAGGTTCGCCCGCCCTGCCCGGCCAGCAGCGGGCATGCCCCGCTGTGGGGACAGGGGGCCAAAGCCGCAAGGCCGCCTGCCAGCGCCAGCTCGCGCAGGCGCATGACGACAGTGCCGCCCAGGCGCGTGCCCGGCTCCACAAAAAGCAGGCCGGGCAAGGCCCGTCCGTCTGCCGCCGCATGGGCCGGCTCCGCGTCGTTCTGGCGGAAAAGCAGCGGCGCAAGGGCATCCAGCAGACGGTCCAGGCGCTCGGTCAGCGGCCCCCGCCATGCGGCTTCCGCGCCTTCTTCGTCGCCGGCGCATTCCTCCCGGGGGCGTCGCCCGCCCGCGCTTTTGCGCTCCGGGCGCAGTTCGTTGAGCACATTGGCCGCCGTGATCAGCCAGGGACGGCGTCGCGCCCCCTCCTTGCCGACCAGAAGCGGGGCCGCCTGTCGGGGCAGACTTTCCAGCGGCCCGCGGGCCGTGCGCACGGGCCAGGTCTTCCAGCCCAGCCGCGCGCCCCAGGCGGCGAACAGGGCCTTGCCCAGTTCCAGCGGTTGGGCCGCGCTGTCCAGCGCCAGCACGCGCACCGGGGCTTCCCGCCATTGGGGCCGGGCCAGCCAGAGCGCCAGAGGCAGACTCAGCGGCCCGGAGCCCGCGTCCAGCAGCAGGGCTTCACCCCCCGCCGGGGCCAGCTCGCGGGGGTCGGGCAGCGGCAGGGCCGCCAGCAGACGGGTCAGGCGCACCAGGTTCCAGGGCAGAAAATAGTACAGATAGGCGCTGACAAAAGAGGGGGAACTCCAGTAGGGCCGCCGCAGATCACGGCGTTCGGCGGTCAGCAGACGCGACAGGGCGGCCACATCACCGGGCAGGGAACGGCGGTGCGCGGCGTTCAGAGGCCAGACCGCGCGCAGCGCGTCGGGCAGACGCTCCAGAGCCAGACGCGCCTCCGCATGCAGGGGGGGGAACAGACCCTCGCCTCGCGGCCAGGGCGAGACCAGGGGAAGACGCCCCGCCGTTTGGCGCGCGGGGCGCGAAGCGCGAAGCGCGGCGGGCGACGGTTTTTTGCCGCCGGCGCGGCATTCGGGAAATGGCGGCGAAGCGGTACGACGCGGCATTCAGACTCCAAAGCGCATACGGCGCAGATAGGCGTGATGAAAATCGGGGTCTTCCACCAGGGGAAGCACACGGGCGGCGGCGCAAAGACGCGCCAGGGCCGCGCCTTTTTTCTGATGCAGGGCCAGCAGGGCCGCGCCGTCCAGAGAGGCATTGCCCACGGCACGGATGCGGGAACCAAGCCCGGCGGGCACAAAGGCCAGACGCTCCAGAATATCCGGCCGGATATGCCCGCCCAGCGTCCCGGCCAGGCAAAGCGCGGCCACATGGCGCGGCGACACTCCGGCCGAGGCCAGCAGCATGTCCAGGGCCAGGGCGAAGGCGGCCTTGACCTTGAGCAGTTCCTCCACATCGGCGGCGGCCAGCCAGAGCCCGCGCGGCAGGGAAAGGAGGGTTCGCCCCCGCTCCTTGCGCAGCCCTGCCGCCAGCTTGCGGGCCAGCGGCACAAGCGAGGGCGAAGAGGCGTCGGCAAACAGGCCGGAGGCGTCCAGCAGCCCCCATTGCAGCAAAAGGTCAAGCAGGGCAAGGTAACCGGTGGCGCTTATGCCGCGCGCGGGCCCGCTTGAGCCGTCCGGCGAGCGGGCGGCCAGGCCCGCCGGGCTGAGGCTGAAGTCTGTGACCACGTCCGGCCCGGCCAGTTGCCCGCATTCCGGGCCAATGCCCTCCAGGGCCGGGCCCAGAGGCACGCTGGCCAGCAGCAGTTCCCCTTGCTTCGTGACCAGAGCCAGTTCGCCGTTGGTGCCCAGATCAGCCAGCACAAAGGGCCGGGGCGTGCGGGCCGCCAGCAGAACCGCCAGGCCCGCGCTCACGTCGCCGCCCACAAAGGGCGCGGGCAAGGGCGGAATGTAGACCGGGGGCAAGTCCGGCAGGAGGATGGTTTCATGCCCGGCGTGGGCGACCCGGTAGGGCGCGGCGCAAAGGCCTTCCACATCCCGGTTCAGAAAAATGTCGGTCATGGCCGTATTGGCCGCCAGACAGACGCGCGTCACCACGCCGCCGGAAGCGCGCAGGCCGTCCACAATGCGGCGCACGGCCTCACGAACCAGCCCCGCCAGACGGGCGCGGCCTTGCGGCGCGCGGGCCACGGCCAGACGGGACATGACATCCGCCCCGGCCCCGGCCTGCGGATTGAGAAAATGCCCTTCGGCCGCCGTCGCGCCGGAACCGGCGGCCACATCCAGCGCGCGCCAGTACACGGAGGTGGTGCCCAGGTCCACCGCCAGCGCCAGTTCCCGCCCGGCCAGGCGGCCAGGGGCGAGTCGCGGCGCGGCGGCCTTTGGCCTGAAATCCTCTCGCGGCAATTCCAGTTCCAGAGGGGTGGCGCAGGCTTCGGGCATCTGGCGGCGGCAGGCCAGCCGCCAGCCCGCCTCCAGCTCTCGCGACGAAAAAACCATTTCTTCGGCGGGCAGGGGCGGCGGCGCGGCGCGCGTAAAACGCAGGCGGCAACGACCGCAACGCCCCAAACCGCCGCACAGCGGCAGCGGCCGCAAACGCCCCGACAGCCAGAGGCCGCGCGAAAGGCTTTCACCGGCTGGAACGTCCAGTTCCACGGGCGTGGGGCAAGGCGGCGCGGGAGGCGCATCCGGGGTCGCGCCATCGCCGTCGGCGGGCGCGGGCAAGGGCGAAAGACGCACTTTCATGTCGCCTACCCTGCCCCAAGGTCGCCGCGATGGCAAGCCGCCCTGCCGCACACGCGCGCGGCTATGCCCGAGCGGATGTAAGCCGGGGCGCGGCGGACGGCCTGTCAGACTTCCGACAAGGGCGCGGGCGCGACCCGCCCCATCCGCCGCGACGACGCTCTTGTCAATCTGGCCTTTTTTTTGCATTCTGATTCCTGAACAGGCACATCAGCAGGAGTTTCAGGCGGTATGAACAAAGTTCTGGCGCAAGACGAGGTGGATGCCCTGCTGCGCGGGCTTTCCGGCGGCGAGATTGAAAGCGAACCGGAGGTGCCGGAAGACGAGTCCGGCATTGTGGCCTTTGACCTCGCCAATCAGGACCGCATCATCCGCGGCCGCATGCCGGTGCTGGAAATCGTCAACGACCGTTTCGCCAGGCTCTGCACCAACGCCCTGTCCAACGCCGTGCGCAAGCGCGTGGAGCTGAACCCCATTTCCATCGACATGACAAAGTTCGGGGAGTTCATGCGCTCCCTGCCCGTGCCCACCTCCATCAATATTTTCAAGATGGACCCCCTGCGCGGCAACGCCATCATGGTGGTGGACTCGCGCCTGGTCTTCGCCCTGGTGGAAAATGTCTTCGGCGGCGCGGGCAGTCAGCCCAAGATCGAAGGCCGCGAGTTCACGCGCATCGAACAGGCCGTGGTGGACAAGATTGTCAAAATAGCTCTGGACAATATGGAGGAATCCTGGCGGCCCGTGCACGACGTCAAGCTGGAGCTGGTGCGCAGCGAAATCAACCCGCAGTTCGCGGCCATCGTGCCGCCCAGCGACGTGGTGGTGGTCATCACCTTTGAGGTGGAGCTGGACACGGCCCTGGGCTCCATGATCATCTGCCTGCCCTACGCCACCATTGAGCCCATCCGCTCCAAACTGCACGCCAGCTTCCAGACCGAACGCCTGGAAGTGGACCATGCCTGGGTGGCGCGCCTCAAGGAACGGCTTATGGAAACGCCGGTGGAACTCAAGGTGCATTTCGGCAGCACCAGCATCACCGGCAATCAGCTTCTGCGCATGCAGGTGGGCGACGTGCTGGTGCTGGACACGGATGTGGAAGACCTGCTCACCTGCACCGTGGCCGGGGTCAGCAAATATCAGGGCATCGCGGGCACGGTCAAAGCCATGAAGGCCTTTCAGATCATCAAGGAAAACGAGCCGCAGTACACATAGGGCAAGGCCCCGCCCCGCTGCCGGCAGCTCTCGCCGCCGGCGGCCGCTTTCAGGGTAAGATGCCCTATTTCAACTGACCGGATCGCATCATCAGCTTGATGCGGTTGATCTGATTCACTTCGCTGACGCCGGGGTCATAGTCCAGCGCGATGATGTTGGCCTGCGGGTAACGCCGCTTCAATTCCTTGAGCAGCCCCTTGCCGGTGATGTGGTTGGGCAGGCAGCCGAACGGCTGCATGCAGAGGATGTTGTTGACCCCGTCTTCCAGCATTCTGACCATCTCCGCGGCCAGCAGCCAGCCTTCGCCGGTCTGGTGCCCCAGAGAAATCAGGTTCTTCGTTTTCTTGCGCAATTCGTGAAAGCGCACGGGCACGTTGAAGCGCCTGCTGCGCCCGAAACAGAAGCGCATGCCCAGGCGCGTCAATTCCAGAAAGGCGATGCCGGCCATAGCCGCGCGAGAATCCTTCTTTCTGCCCGCGAGATGTTCGTAATTGAAAATGTGGTCATAAAAATTGTAGAGCAGAAAATCCATCAGCCCCGTAACCACGGCCTCGCCGCCCTCCTCCTCCACAATTCTGGCGGCATTGTTGTTGGCGTCGGGATGGTACTTGAGCAGCACCTCGCCCACCAGGCCCACGCGCGGCTTGCGCTCTTCGCTGAGCAGGGGCAGGCGGTCAAACTCCCTGATCATGGACATCATGTTCCATTCAAAACGCGGAATATTGCCGGAGGCAATGTTTTTTTTCGCTTTTTCCGCCCAGCGCGCGGCCAGGGCCTCGGTGCTTCCCGCCTCTTTTTCATAGGGCCGCACCCGGTGAATCATGCGCAACAGCGCGTCGCCGTAGTGCCCGGCCATAATCATCCGGCGCAGCATCCTGCCCGTCAGGCTGATGCCCGGCGCATCCTCCTGAATGCTGGTGGAAAAAGAAACAATGGGCACCCGCTCCAGACCCGCGTCCAGCAGGGCCTTGCGCAGAAAGCCGATATAATTGGTGGCCCGGCAGCCCCCGCCCGTCTGGGAAATGACCAGGGCGACCCTTTCGGGGTCGTACGCGCCGCTCTTGAGCGCCTCCAGCAGTTGCCCCACCACCACAATGGCCGGAAAGCAGGCGTCGTTGTTCACATGGCGCAGCCCCAGCTCAATGGCCGCGCGCTTCACGCTGGGCAGCAGCACGGCCCGGTAGCCTTCGGCGGCGAAGACCTCTTCCGTGAACTGAAAATGCAGCGGCGACATCTGCGGCACCAGCAGGGTATGGGTTTCGCGCATGGCCCTGGTAAAGACCGGGGGCGGCCCGTCCGGCGCGACGGCGCGGCAGACGCGCCGCTCACGGCGCTCGCGCATGGCCGCCTGCAAGGAACGGATGCGTATGCGGGCCGGGCCGAGATTGGCGCCCTCGTCAATCTTGATCTGGGCGTACAGACGCCCCCGCAGGGTGACGATTTCTTCCAGCTGATCCGAAGTGATGGCGTCCAGCCCGCAGCCGAAGGAAACCAGTTGCAGCACAGCCAGGTTGTCCACCGTGGCCGCATAGGCTCCGGCCCGGTACAGACGCGAATGGTAGGCCCACTGATCCACCACCCGCAGCGGGCCGGGGTCAGGCATGAGATGCGCCACTGAGTCTTCGGTCAGAACGGCCATGCCGCAGGATGTCACCAGGTCTGACACGCCGTGGTGCACCTCCGGGTCAGTATGGTAAGGGTGCCCGGAAAGCACAATGCCCATTCCGCCGTCGGCGGCCAGGGCTGCCAGCGCGGCTTCGCCCGCGTTGCGCATGTCCTGATGGAAGGCGTCCATCTCTGCGAAGCCGGCGCGCACCGCTTCTTCCAGTTCGGCACGGGGAATTCGCGAAAAAAAGGGAACGCCGCGCAGCCGCCTGGCGAGCATGGCTCTGTCCAGGGGCAGAAATTCATGAATAAAGGTTATGCCCTGCTCTTCAATGGCGCTGATATTGCGCGCCAAAAGCTCGGGATAGCCGATGACCACCGGGCAGTTGAACGTGCCGGCGGTGGAGCCGGCGCTCCGCTGCTCATTGGGCAGACAGGGGAAAAAGATGGTTTTGACGCCCCGCACCGCCAGATCAAGCACATGCCCGTGCGCAAGCTTGGCCGGATAGCAGACCGTCTGCGAGGGGATGGTGTCGTAGCCGCTGTAATACAGCTCTTTGGACGAGGGCGAGGACAGCACCACGCGAAAGCCCAGACGGGTGAACAGGGTGAACCAGAGCGGATAATTTTCAAAGACGTTCAGCGCGCGGGGAATGCCCAGAACGCCGCGCCGGGCCGCGGCCTCCTCCAGAGGCGTATAGGCTTCAAACAGGCGCTTGTACTTGTAGGCATAGAGATTGATGCAGCGTCGCGGCTCGGCTTCGGTGCCGCGTTCGCAACGATTGCCGGAAATGAAGCGCCGCTTGTCCGCAAAGGTGGTGATGGTCAGCAGGCAGGCGTTGGCGCAGCGGCGGCAACGGGTGGCGGCCGTATGCGCTGAAAATGTCCGCAGCTCCTCCGGGCCGAGCAGTGCGGTCTTTCCGTTCAGCGGGCCGCGCTTGCGGGCGATGAGGGCCGCGCCAAAAGCGCCCATCAGGCCGGAAATGCCGGGCCGCATGACCGGGCGGCCCAGCTCCAGTTCCAGAGCGCGCAGCAAGGCGTCATTGGCGAACGCGCCGCCCTGGGCCACCATGTATTCGCCCAGCTCCGCCAGATTGGAAATTTTCATCACCTTGAAGCAGGCGTTGCGCACCACGGAGTAGGAAAGACCGGCGGCGATGTCGCCCACGTCCGCCCCTTCCTTCTGCGCCTGCTTGACCTTGGAATTCATGAACACGGTGCAGCGGGTGCCGAGATCCACGGGCGACGCGGCGCGCAACGCCTGCTCCACAAAATCCGCCAGCGGCATATTCAGCGATTCCGCGAAATTTTCGATAAAGGAGCCGCACCCGGCGGAGCACGCCTCGTTGAGATTGATTCTGTCAATGACGCCGTTGCGGATGCGCATGCACTTGATGTCCTGCCCGCCAATGTCCAGAATGAACGAGACGCGCGGCTCAAAAAATCTGGCCGCCGTGAAGTGCGCCACGGTTTCCACCTCGTCCACGTCCAGGCGCAGCGCCGCCGTGAGCAGCGCGCTGCCGTAGCCGGTGGCCGCGGCCGCCCTGATGGTCAGGTCGGGGCGCTTTCGGGCGTAAATTTCTTCAAGAACGCCGAGGGCCGCCCTGAGGGGATCGCCCTTGTTGGAATCGTAAAAGGAATAAAGCAGGTTGCCGTCGGCATCCAGCAGGGCGGCCTTGATGGTGGTGGAGCCGCAGTCAAAGCCCAGCCAGGCGTCGCCGGAAGCCGTGGCCAGGTCCCGCCGGGCGGCGCGGCAGCCGGAGTGGCGGGCCGCAAAGGCTTCGCGCTCTTCACGCGAGGCGAACAGGGGCGGCAGCCTGCCGTAGGCCTGCCCCGCGCCGCGCCCTTCCAGCACACTCAGGCAATGGACGAAGGACAGGCGTTGCGGGCGCATGTTCATGGCATGATACGCCGCGCCCAGCGCCACAAAGAAATGCCCGTCCTCGGGAAAGACCGCTTCGCGCATTTCCTTGAGCATGGCTGTGAAACGCTCGCGCAAGGAGGGCAGAAAAGACAGCGGCCCGCCGAGAAAAACAATCTTGCCCCTGATGGCCCTGCCGCGCGCCAGACCGCCAATGGTCTGATTGACCACGGCCTGCATGATGGAGGCGGCAATGTCTTCACGCGCGCAACCCTCGTTGAGCAGGGGAAGAATGTCGGTTTTGGCGAAAACCCCGCAACGCGACGCAATGGGATAAATGGTGGCGTGGCCCTGGGCCAGCCGGTCCAGGCCGGCGGCGTCTGTGCCGATAAAGGCCGCCATCTGGTCAATGAAGGCCCCGGTGCCCCCGGCGCAGGTTTCATTCATGCGCTGGTCAAGGCCGCCGCTCAGAAAGGTCAGCTTGGCGTCCTCGCCGCCCAGCTCGATGACCACATCGGCGTCGGGGATTCTCTTTCTGATGGCCAGGTTGGAGGCCAGCACCTCCTGGATGAAAGGCAGGCCCAGTTCGCCTGCCAGGGAAATGCCCCCGGAACCCGTGACGCTCATGCGGCAGGCCGCATCGCCGGCGAAGTCGGCGATTTCGCGCAACAGGCGCGCCGCGCTCTGCCGGACTTCGGAATAGTGCCGCGCATACCTGCCGAACAGCATCTTGCCCGTGGCGTCCAGCACAGCCGCTTTCACTGTGGTGGAGCCGATATCAAGGCCGATATAATATGCGGGAGACTGCATGAAAGCTCTTAACCTGTCATTGAAATGCCGCCGAAAGCATCACGGCGGCGATCAGAGACCCTCAAGAAAAAGCATGAAAACGCAGACCGGCGGGGCAAAGCGCCGTGGCCTGGCCGTGAAGCCGCAGAGGCAGGCATGCGGCGGTTCTCAGGGATTACAGAAAAGCCTCGGAACATTGGACAGATTCTTCGCATGATCCGCGCGGCGTCTGCCCGGCTCCGCTACCGTCCCCGAATCCAGTAGGTTTCAAAGCCGTCCTCCAGCCAGCCGTCTTCCACATCACTGAAGCCCGCCTGTCTGAAAAGCTGACGGTATTCGTCGCGCGTGCGCCGCCAGCCCCAGAACTGCTGCCGCCGGATGCCCAGATAATGCAGAACCCCGCGAATGACGATCTTGATGGCGTTGACAAAGCCGCCGATAAAAGAATCCTCTTCCAGCAGCGAGGCGGACAGGCAGACCAGCGCGCCGCCGGGCGCGAGCTGGGCGCGCAGTTCCCCCAGCATATGGATGAGTTCGCGGTTGGGAATGCCGTAATCCACGGCGGAAAGATAAATCATGTCGTACTGCACGTCCGACGGCAGGCAGGCGGGCGGCAGACCGATATATATGCGGTCGGCGGGGATGTGCCGCCTGAGCCACTTCATGCCCACAGTGCTGGGCTCGTTGACGTGCAGTTCCAGACCGGGCACTTCCTCCAGAAGCAGCTTTTCCATATAGCCCACGCCGCTGCCGATGGAGAGCACGCGCGCCGGGCCCTCGCGGGCAGGCTCCTGATCCGGGCGGGCGCGCAGTTGCCCGGCCAGCCAGCGGGCATCCTTGCGCTTGTTGAGACGCCAGGTCGGGGGCAGGTCGTCCCAGTCTTTGTAGCGGCGGAACAGTTCCTCGTAAAAGGTGGCGTAAAACTTGGGCTCCGCCAGATGAAAAAAAGAAATGTGCGAGAACGCCGTAAACGGTATTCCCTGCCAGCTTTCCTGATAAAAACGCCGCACTCTTGCGCCTCCCGAATCAGAGGGACAAACCCGCGGAATACACGCGCCCGCTTGTCCCGCAGTGATCAGTATAGCCCAAGCTTTGTTCGGACGCAATGTCCCGGCGGGGCGGGCTTCAGGCCGGCGCTCCATGCAAACGGCTCCGGCGGCCACAGAAGCGACCGCCAGAGCCGTTGCTTGCTTGAAAGCCGAACGCCTACGCCCTGTCTTCCAGAGCCGCCACCGAAGGCAGCGTCTTGCCTTCCAGCAGTTCCAGGGAAGCGCCGCCGCCCGTGGAAATATAGCCCATCCTGTCGGCCAGGCCATAGCCTTCCACAGCGGCCACGGAGTCACCTCCGCCCACAACCACAAAAGCCCGCGAGGCGGCCAGAGCCTCGGCCAGGGCTCTGGTGCCCGCGCCGAAAGGCTCGGTTTCAAACGCTCCCACAGGCCCGTTCCAGACCACGGTGGCCGCGCCTTCCAGCAGCTTTTCATACAGGGCCACGGTTTTGGGGCCGATATCCAGAATCATTTCGTCCGCCGGCACGTCATCCGCCGCATGCACTGTGGCCTTCTGCCCCGGGGCCAGCTCTCTGGCCGTAACCACATCCACGGGCAAGGGCAGTTGTTTGCCCCGCGCCCTGGCTGTTTCCATGATTTTTCTGGCTTCCGGAATCAGATCCGGCTCACAGAGGGAAGCGCCCACATTGTAACCGGCGGCGGCCAGAAAGGTATTGGCAATGCCGCCGCCCACTATGAGGCTGTCCACCCTGGCCAGCAGATTGTCCAGCAAACCCAGCTTGGTGGAAACCTTGGAGCCGCCGATGACCGCGGCCAGCGGCCGGGCCGGATTGTCCAGCACTTTGGCGAAGGCCGCCAGCTCCGTCACCATCAAGGGACCGGCGCAGGCCGTTTTGGCCAGACGCACCGCGCCTTCGGTGGAGGCATGGGCCCGGTGCGCCGCGCCGAACGCGTCCATCACATAGATGTCGCCCAGGCCCGCCAGGCGGGCGGCCAGAGCCGGATCATTCTTTTTCTCGCCGCTGAGAAAACGCACATTTTCCAGCAGCACGCATTGCCCCGGCCGCACCTGCCCGGCGTCTTCCGGCGCGTTGACCAGCGGCACTTCCCGGCCCAGCAGCTCGCCCAGGCGCGCGGCCACGGGTCGCAGCGAAAAGCGCTCTTCATACTGGCCTTCCGTGGGCCGGCCCAGATGCGAAAGCAGCACCACGCCCGCGCCCTTGTCCAGAGCCATCCTGATGGTGGGCAGCGCCGCGCGGATGCGCTTGTCATTGGTGATGCGCCCTTCTTTCATGGGCACGTTGAGGTCTTCCCGGATGACCACGGTCTTGCCGTTGCAATCCAGGTCCACAAGTTTTCTGACAGACATATGCGCCTCCCTGTGGTTGGCGTTGTCGGGCCGTTCCCGCCGCCAGGCTCCCCCCGGAGCGGAGAACAGCCGCGGATTATTTCAGCAGCGCCCTGGCCTTTTCCAGCACATGGGCCACTGTAAAGCCGAAGCGCTCAAACATGACCGAACCGGGCGCGGACGCACCGAAGCTGTTCATGCCCAGTACATCGCCGTCCAGCCCCACATACTTGTACCAGTAGTCCGGCGAGGCGGCTTCCACGGCCAGGCGGCAGCGCACGGCCGCGGGCAGGACGCTTTCTTTCCAGGCCGCGTCCTGGGCGTCGAAAATTTCGGCGCAGGGCATGGAAACCACCCGCGCCCGACGGCCTTCGGCATTGAGCTGTTCCGCCGCTTCCACAGCCAGGGCCACTTCCGAACCTGTGGCCAGCAGAATGATTTCCGGCGCGCCCTGGCAGTCGCGCAGCACATAGCCGCCCTTGGCCACAGCCGCCACCTGGGCCGCGTCGCGCTTAAAGAAAGCCAGTTTCTGGCGCGACAGCGAAAGACAGGTGGGTGTTTCACGGCTCTCCAGGGCGGACTGCCAGGCCACGGCGGTTTCCAGCGTGTCGCAGGGCCGCCAGAGATGCAGATTGGGCGTCAGCCGCAGGGTGGAGACCTGCTCCACAGGCTGATGGGTGGGGCCGTCCTCGCCCACGCCGATGGAATCGTGGGTAAAGGCCCAGACCACCCTGAGGCCCATGATGGCCGCCAGACGCACGGCGTTTTTGGCCTGATCCGAAAAGGCCATGAAGGTGCCCGCATAGGGGATGAAGCCGCCGTGCAGGGCCAGACCGTTCATGATTGTGCTCATGCCGAATTCGCGCACGCCGTAGGAAATGTAGTTGCCGGTGTACGCGCCGGGCTTGAGATGCTCGGAGCGGGAAGTCAGCGTGCCCACAGAGCTGGAAAGGTCGGCCGCGCCGCCGACCAGTTCGGGCAATGCGCCCGCCAGATGCTCCAGCGCCTTCTGCGAGGCCACGCGTGTGGCCAGGTTTTCGGCCTTGGCCGCGGCCTCGTCCAGCATGGCCCTGGCCGCGTTTGCCCAGCCGTCGGGCAGCTCGCCGCCCATGCGCCGCAGAAATTCCGCGGCCAGTTCGGGATTGGCCTGTCTGTAGGCCGCGAAGGTTTCATTCCAGGCCGCCTCGGCGGCCTGCCCGGCGGCGCGCGCGTCCCAGGCCGCATAAATTTCCTGCGGAATGACAAAGGGCGGTTCGTGCCAGTCCAGGGCCCGGCGCGTGGCGTCCGAGGCGCTCTCGCCCAGGGGCGCGCCGTGGCTGGCGGCGGAATCGGCCTTGGGCGAGCCGAAGCCGATATGGGTATGGCAGATGATCAGGCTGGGGCGGGAAAGATCCGCTCGGGCCTCGGCCAGGGCCTTGTCCAGAGCCTCGCTGTCGTGCCCGTCAATGGGGCCGATGACCTGCCAGCGGTAGGCGCGGAAGCGCGCGCCCACATCTTCGCTGAACCAGGCGTCTATCTTGCCGTCAATGGAAATGCCGTTGGAATCGTACAGCACAATGAGCTTGCCCAGGCCCCAGGTTCCGGCCAGGGAGCACGCCTCGTGCGAGACGCCCTCCATCAGGCAGCCGTCGCCGCAGAAGGCATAGGTGCGGTGATCCACCACGGTATGCTCAGGCGTGTTGAACCGGGCGGCCAGCATGCGCTCGGCCAGGGCCATGCCCACGGCCGAGGAAATGCCCTGGCCCAGCGGGCCGGTGGTCATTTCCACGCCGGGGGGCAGCCCGCGTTCGGGGTGGCCCGGCGTCTGCGAACCCCACTGGCGGAAATTTTTGATTTCCTCAATGGGAAAATCATAGCCCGTGAGATGGAGCACCGCGTACTGGAGCATGGAGGCGTGCCCGTTGGAAAGCACGAAGCGGTCGCGGTTCGGCCAGCCCGGATTGGCGGGATTATGCCTGAAGCCGTGCCGCCAGAGAGCCTCGGCCATGTCGGCCATGCCGAGAGGCGCGCCCGGATGGCCGGAGCGTGATTTTTCAATGGCGTCGATGGTGAGGGCGCGGATGGCGTTGGCGCACTGTCTGCGGGTGGGCATGGCTCTTTTTCCTTTCTTGGCGTTACGGGTTGAGATGCGGCGCGGCGGAGCGCCAGGCGCGGGCGGCGCGCAGGCCGGGACGTTCGGCGAACCCCCTGGCGGCGCTCATGAAGGCCGCCAGACGCGCGTCATAGGGCTTGTGACCGAAAAAGGCGGAACCGGACACCAGCACATCGGCCCCGGCTTGCAGCAGCGGGGCGGCGTTCTCCGGGCAAGCCCCGCCGTCCACCTGAATCAGCGTGTCGGCGGCCCCGGCTTCAGCCAGCAGGGCGCGCGCCGCGCGAATTTTTTCATAGGTTCGGGGAATGAACGCCTGGCCGGAAAAACCGGGATTGACGCTCATCAGCAGCAGAATATCCATATCCGGCGCGAGCCAGCGAAGCGGGGAAATATCCGTGCCGGGGTTCAGGGCCAGCCCGGCCTTGAGGCCCAGCCTGCGTATCTCGGTCAGGGTGCGCTGGGGATGGCGGTCGGCCTCCATGTGGATGACCAGCAGATCAGCCCCGGCCTCCTGAAAATCGCGCAGGTAACGGGCCGGTTCATGAATCATGAGGTGCACGTCAAAAAAAAGCCCGCTGTGGGGCCGCAGGGCCTTGATCAGCGGGGGGCCAAAGGTGATGTTGGGCACAAAGGCCCCGTCCATCACGTCCAGATGCAGCCAGGTCGCCCCGGCGGCCTCCAGGGCGGCCAGCTCTTCAGCCAGACGGGAAAAATCAGCGGAAAGCAGGGATGGAGAAAGGATCATGGGCCACAACCTTTTTACCGCATCCGGCGCGTTTGCGTTTTGTGCCGCGCCGCCGCGTCATTGACCGGCCAGAAGGCGGCGCACCGCCGTCAGCTCCCGCTTGAGCATCTGCATGAAGGCCGGGTCCGGCACGGCGGCCACCCGTTCGGGCAGATTTTCATCCAGCACGGCGCTGCCCTCCAGGACGCGGCGCGCGCCTTCGATGGTCATACCCTGCTCGTGCAGCAATTGCCGGATACGGCGCAGAAGCGCCAGATGGCTTTCCATATACAGGCGCTGCCCCTTGTCCGTGCGCAGGGGAGCCAGTTGGGGAAACTCCGTCTCCCAGAAGCGCAGCACATGGGTCTTGAGGTTGAGCAGCTCCGCCGCCTCGCCAATGCGATAATTTTTTTTCGGCATGGAACCGTCCTCCCGAATCCCGGGCGCATGGGCTTTCCGCTCTCCGGCGGGCAAGGCGAAACCGGCATGCAGGCCGTGAAGACCTCATGCCGGGCGACGGCCCGCCGCTTCACGGCAAGAGCTTTTTCAAGGCAAACGCTCTAAACCCGGACGCCCAGATTCTTCACCAGCGATTCTGCCACCTTTTCCCGCTCCTTGTCCACTTCCGCATCCTTGAGGGTTCGCCCGGCGTGGCGGAAGGTCAGGCGGAAGGTCAGGTTGCGTCCCCCTTCCGCGCCGGGGACGCCCCGCGGCTCAAAGCAGTCCGCCAGCATGGCGTCTTCCAGCAGGGGCAGGTTGAGCCCGGCCAGATGCTCAAGCACCTGACCGACCTTGAGCTCCGGCCCGGCCATCACCGTGATGTCGCGCCGCACCGGCGGGTAGACCGGCAGGGGGGCAAAACGCACCACGGCGCTGTCGTGCAGCTGGCGCAGCTCTTCCAGATTGAGTTCCGCCAGCCAGACATCCTTGCGGGCGTGAAAAGCCTCGGCCAAAGCGGGTTTGACCCGACCCATGCGGCCTATGCGGCGGCCCTCGACCAGCGTTTCCACACAGGGCAGAAGAAAGGGATGCGCTTCGGCCTGGCGGCAGACCGGCGCGGGCAGATGCAGAAAATGCAGCAGATGCTCCACCACGCCCTTGAGGTCCGCGTAATCCATATCGGCCTCGGCGTGGGGCCAGGCCGCGTCGTGGCGCGCGCCGTAAAGCAGAATGCCCAGCATGCCGGTTTCGCGGGCCGTGGTTTCAGAGGCCGGATCGGCCTCGAAAACGTGGGCCAGCTCAAACAGCCGCAAGCCCTGCGCGCCCTGGGCCAGATTAGTGCGCAAATCCTGAAGCAGACCCGGCGCCAGAGCCGTGCGCAGCACATCCTGTTCCGCCGAAAGGGGGTTCATGATGGAAATGCGCCCCGCAACTGGCAGACCGAGATGATCCAGGTCGTTATGGCCCACAAAACTGTAATTGACCGCTTCGTTGAGGCCCAGGCCCGCGCCCCAGCGCTTGAGCCGCAGCCAGAAGGCATAGCGCGATTCCGGCTCGGCCGCTCGCTCCAACTCCAGATGCACGGGCGGCAGCACGGGGGGGATGGCGTCCAGTCCGTGCACCCGGCCCACTTCCTCAATAAGGTCAGCCTCGCGGGTCAGGTCGGGCCGCCAGGAGGGCTGCTCCACCCGCCAGACCTCGCCGCTCTTTTCCACGGCGCAGCCCATGCCGATGAGCGTTTTTTCGTCAAATTCCGGGCTCAGGCGCACGCCCAGCAGGGCGTCGGCCCTGGCCGGGCGAAAGTCAATGCGCGCCGGGACAAAGGGCCGGGGTTCCCTGATGGAAAGCCCGCGCCGCACCACGCCGCCGCCAAAGGCGGCCATCATGGCGCAAGCTCGATCCAGGGCCCAGACCGTGCGCCGCTGGTCGATGCCGCGCTCGAAACGGTACGAGGCTTCGGAGGAAAGCCCCAGACGCCGCGAGGTCTTGCGAATGACGCCAGGCCGGAAGACCGCGCTTTCCAGAAAGACGTTGCGGCTGTCCGCCGTGATTTCCGTATTCAGGCCGCCCATGACCCCGGCCAGGCCCACGGGCCGTTCCGCGTCGCAGATGCAGAGATCGCGTTCGCTCAGAATGCGTTCCTGCCCGTCCAGTGTAACGAATTTTTCGCCTTCGCGGGCGTTTTTGACCACAATGCGCCCGCCGCGCAGCTTGTCCAGATCAAAGGAGTGCAGGGGCTGGCCGCATTCAAACAGAATATAGTTGGTCACGTCCACAATATTGGAGATGGGGCGCACGCCCACGGCATGCAGGCGGTGGCGCACGCGCATGGGCGACGGGGCCACCCTGACATCGGAAATGACCCGGCCCGCATACAGACGGCAGAGGTCGGGATTTTCGATGTCAATGGGCACGACGCTTTCCGGCCCCTCTTCATCCAGGCGCAGGGGCAATTCCGGGATGTTCAGGGGCAGGTTGAAGGCCAGGGCCGTCTCACGCGCCAGCCCCAGCACGGAAAGGCAGTCCGCGCGGTTGGGCGTGATGGAAATGTCCAGCACTTCCCGGTCCAGCTCCAGCACGTCCACAAGGCGCGCTCCCACGGCGGCGGAGTCCGGCAGGATCATGATGCCGCTGTGCTCTTCGGTAAGGCCCAGTTCCCGCTCGGAGCAGATCATGCCGAAAGACGGCGCGCCGCGCAGTTTGGCTTTCTTGATGACCGTGCCGTCAGGCAGGCGCGTTCCCACCAGGGCCACGGGCGCCTTCTGGCCGGCGGCCACATTGGGCGCGCCGCAGACGATATCCAGCAGTTCGCCCTGACCGGCGTCCACCTTGCAGCAGTGCAGATGATCAGAGTCGGGGTGCGGGGCGCATTCCGCCACATAGCCCACCACAATGGAGCTGATGGCGTCATAGGGGCGTCGGATGTCCTCCAGCTCAAGGCCAAGCATGGTCAGCCGGTCGCCCAGCGCCTCGGCGGGGCCTTCATAAGGCGTAAATTCACGCAGCCATGAAAGGGAAAGCAGCATATCTTTCGTTCCTGTGGCCTGATCAGGCCTATTTGAATGACCAGGCCGGGCTTTTTGGCCCGGCGTCCGGGTCCGGCAGGGGCCGGGCGGCGGCCCCGACGCCGTATGAGCCGTAGGCTCCGGGGCGCGGGCGCTTGCGGGGCGCTTTTTCCTCAGGCGGCCGGTCTTCGACAGTGTTGCCGTAAGCATCCGTATAGCCCATGCCGCCCTCGGCCGTGCGCGACGGAGCGCTGGCGGGCGGCAGACCTTCCAGGGGCCTGGGGCCGCCCGGCGGTTCCAGACCGGAATGGCGCGGGCTCAGGGCCGAGGCGGCCTGGGCCGCGCGCGTCGGCGCGGCCATATCCGTCAGAACCGCCCCCGCGCACAGAGCCGCGCAAAGGGCAAACAGGGTCAGAACGCGCCTCATGCCGGCGGCCTCAGGCGAACTGCCCCAGAAAACGCGCATCGTTCTCAAAAAACATGCGCAAGTCTCCGATGCCGTATTTGAGCATGGCCACGCGCTCCACCCCCAGACCGAAAGCGAAGCCGCTCACGTCCTGGGGATAGCCCACGGCGTCGTATACCGCCGGGTCCACCATGCCGCAGCCCAGTATCTCCACCCAGCCGGTGGTCTTGCAGACCCGGCAGGGCTCGCCGTTCACATGCCCCTTGCCGCCGCACATGCAGCACGAGATGTCCACTTCCGCCGAGGGTTCGGTGAAGGGGAAAAAGCTTGGCCGGAAACGCACCCTGGTGTCAGCGCCGAACACGGCCCGCACAAAGGCCGTCAGAATGCCGCGCAGATGGGCCATGCTGACGTCATGCCCCACCATCAGTCCCTCGATCTGATGGAACATGGGGGTGTGCGTCAGGTCGGAATCGCGCCGGTAGACCTTGCCGGGGGCCACCACGGCCACGGGGGGCCTGCGGGAAAGCATGGTGCGCACCTGCACCGGCGAGGTATGGGTGCGCATGAGCACCGTGTCGGTGATGTAGAGCGTGTCCTGCATGTCTCTGGCCGGATGCTCGGCGGGCATGTTCAGAGACTCGAAATTATAGTGGTCGATTTCCACTTCCGGTCCTGAAGCCACATCAAAGCCAAGGCCCTTGAAGATGCCGCATATCTCTTCCATGACCAGGGTGGTGGGGTGCAGCGAACCGCGCCAGGGCGCGCGCCCCGGCAGGGAAGGGTCAAAACGCGCCAGGGCGGCGGCTTCGCGCCCGGCCTCCAGGGCGTTTTTGCGCTCTTCAAACAGGGCGTTGCAGCGCTCTTTCACGCTGTTGGCGGCCTGCCCCACGGCGGGCCGCTCCTGAGGCGGAAGTTTTGGCAAAAGGCTCATGATCTGGGCCAGCCGGCCCTTGCGGCCCAGAAAATCCACCCGCAAGCCTTCCAGGTCTTCCAAAGAAGAAGCCTGGTCCAGCCCTCGTTGGAGTTCCGGCGCCAGGCCTTCCAATGCTGTTATCAGGTCCATGCAGATTCCCGATGCCGCCTGCGCGGCGCTGAGGCTTTCATAAACGCGGGCGGCGGGCTTTTGGCCGCGCCGCCCGCAAAATTCTGGAAAGGCGTCTGGATATTTTTCGCCGGCGCGGCAGGCAAGCCGTTTATGCGCGAAACAGACTCTTTCCGCCCGCAAGCGCAAGGACGAAGGCAAAGCCGCCAGCGAAAAAACAGGCCCAGTGCCGCTATTTCAGGGCGGCCTTGGCCAAATCCGCCACCTTGGCGAAATCGTCCTTATGATAGACGGCCAGATCAGCCAGCACCTTGCGGTTCAGCTCAATGCCGGCCAGCTTCAGGCCGTGCATGAAACGGCTGTAGGACAGCCCGCTCAGGCGCGCGCCGGCGTTGATGCGCAGAATCCAGAGCGTGCGGAAATCACGCTTGCGATTCTTGCGACCGATAAAGGCATACTGGAGCGAACGCTCCACAGCCTCGCGGGCGGTGCGGTACAGGCGGCTGCGGCCCCCGCGAAAACCCTTGGCGGCGCTCAGATATTTTTTGTGGCGACGGTGACTGGCAAGACCTCTCTTCACACGCATGGGCGTACCCTCCTTCACGCCGGCCAGGCGGAGGACAGCCCGCCGGGTGGATAAAATGAATCAGGCCCCCTCGCCGGGGGACGCGGATTGAAGCATGCTCGCGGCTCCGCGCGCGCCGCCCCGCACGACGCGGGCGACATGTGGCGGAAAAGGGGCGTCGCCGCTAGCCGTTGGGCAGCATGCGCCGGACGGCCTTTTCATTGCTGCTGTCCACCAGGGTGGACTGGCCCAGGCGCATTTTGCGACCGGGGGCCTTCTTGGTCAGAATGTGGCGCAGATTCTGGCGGCGGCGCTTGTACTTGCCGCTGCCGGTAAGCTGAAAGCGCTTGGCCGCGGCGCGCCGGGTTTTGATCTTGGGCATGGCGTACTCCTTAACAGAACAAAAAACGGATATGGCCGGCGCTCTGGTCAGACCGCCGGGGAAGGCATAGTGCCTTAAAAAACAGCCGGCCGCAAGAAGATTATTTCTTGGGCACCATCAGCATCTGCAGGGTGCGGCCTTCCGCGCGGGGCTCCTGCTCCACCTTGGCCACATCCGCCAGATCCCGCACAACGCGTTCCAGTATGCTCAGGCCGCGGTCTTTGTGGACAATTTCGCGACCGCGGAAAAATACCGTGATCTTGCAGCGGTCGCCGCCTTCCAGAAAACGGCGAATATGGCGCAGCTTGGTTTCATAATCATGGTCGTCGGTCTTGGGGCGAACCTTGATTTCCTTGATTTGCACCACGGCCTGGCGTTTTTTGGCCTCCGCTTTCTTTTTCTGCTGCTCGTACTTGAACTTGCCGTAATCCATGATTCGGCAGACGGGCGGTTCAGAGTTGGACGCCACCTCCACCAGATCCATGCCCCCCTCTTTGGCCAGGGCAATGGCTTCGTTGCGTTGCAAAATTCCCAGTTGCTCACCGTCCGCGCCGATAACGCGCACCTCGCGCGCGCGGATCAGTTCATTACGGCGCACACCGTCCTGCGGCATGTCGCGCCGCATTCTCATATTAGGCGAAGCTATAACGCATCCCTCCTTGTTTGAAAGGCTCTTCCGCGTCCGCCCGGATCAGGGCGGCCACTTCGGCAACGGATTTGAGCCCCAGGTTCTCACCACCGCGCAGGCGCACGTTCACGCCGTCAGCCTGCACTTCTTTTTCCCCTACCACAAGAATATACGGCACCTTGGCCAGCTGGGCCTCGCGCACCTTGAAGCCGAGTTTTTCATTGCGCGTGTCGGTCGTCGCCCGAATGCCCAATGCCTGCAACTGGCCGCGCATGCGCTCCACCGTGGCGTCGCCGCCCTCGGTGACCGTAAGCAGCCGGGCCTGCTCCGGCGCGAGCCAGGTGGGCAGAGCCCCGGCGAACTGTTCGATAAGCACGCCGATGAAGCGTTCCAGCGAACCCATGATGGCCCGGTGCACCATCACCGGGCGGTGGCGTTCGCCATCCCGCCCCACATAGGTCAGGTCGAAGCGCTCGGGCAGGGTGAAGTCCACCTGAATGGTGGAACACTGCCATTCGCGGCCGATGCAGTCCAGCAGGCGCACGTCAATCTTCGGCCCGTAAAACGCGCCGTCGCCGGCATTGATTTCATAGGGCAGACCGGCCTTTTCCACCGCCTGAATCAGGGCGTTGGTGGCCAGCTCCCAGGCTTCGTCCGTGCCGATGCTGCTTTCGGGCCTGGTGGAAACCGCCACCTTGTACTGAAAGCCGAAGAGGCCCATCAGGTCGCGAATCAGGTGGATGACCTCCAGAATCTCGCCCTCAAGCTGCTCGGGCGCGCAGAGAATGTGCGCGTCGTCCTGGGTGAACTGGCGCACGCGCAGCAGGCCGTGCAGCACGCCGCTCTTTTCATGGCGGTGAACCACGCCCAGCTCAAAATACCGCTGGGGCAGATCGCGGTAGCTGCGCATCTCATGCCTGTAGACAAGCATATGCCCGATGCAGTTCATGGGCTTGATGCCGTAGGCGTCGTCCTCAATCTGCGTGAAATACATGTTTTCACGGTAGTGATCGTAGTGGCCGGAACGCTGCCAGGTTTCCACGCGCAGCAGTTGCGGGCCCTGCACCATGTCATAGCCGCGCTTGAGGTGCTCCTTGCGCCAGAAGTCTTCCAGAATGGCGCGCGTCAGCATGCCCCTGGGCAGCCAGAAAACCATGCCGGGGGCCACGTCTTCCTGAAAGGCGAACAGGTTCAGTTCGCGCCCCAGTTTGCGATGGTCGCGACGCCTGGCCTCCTCAAGCTGCTTGAGGTAGGCGGCAAGCGCTTTTTCGTCGGCAAAGGCTGTGCCGTAAAGACGCGAAAGCATGGGATTTTTCTCATCGCCACGCCAATAGGCCCCGGCCACGGACATCAGCCTGGAGGCCCTGGCAAAGCCGGTGTGCGGCACATGCGGTCCCCGGCAGAGGTCTGTAAAATCGCCGCAGGTATAGAGAGAAACCGTATCCGCATCAATGGCCTCAATCAGCTCCACCTTGTAGGTTTCGCCCAAAGCCTTGAAGCGCGCCACGGCGTCGGCCTTGGACAGCACTTCGCGGCTGAACGGCTCGCGCGCGGCGGCGATTTTTTGCATTTCGGCCTCAATGGCCGGAAAGTCTTCGCTGGAGAAGGGACGCTCCACGTCAAAGTCATAATAAAAACCGTTGTCGATGGCCGGGCCTATGGTCACCTTGGCCGCGGGGAAAAGACGCTTGACCGCGGCGGCCATGACGTGGGCTGCGGAGTGGCGGATCATCCGCAGGCCTTCGGGCGAATCGGCGTAAACGGGCGCAAGCTCGGCGCAGCCTTCGGGCAGGGGCGCGGACAAATCCAGCAACACGCCGGACGCGTCCGCCTCATGGTCGCCGCTCAAAACCCTGGCGGCCACCACGCTCTTGAATTTTTTGCCGCTCAGGGCCTTTTGCAGCGCCGCCGCAAGCTCGGCCCCGGCGGGAACGTCCACTACCTGCCCTTCCACACGGACATCCATGACAATCTCCTTCTGATACCATGCCATGTTGAACACATCGCGTTCAACAGCAAGACCGCTTCGCCGAAAGCCCGGTTCCGGCCCGCTCGCGACGGCTGCGCCGCGCCGGGCCCGCGCTTCCGAACGACTCGCGGCGCGGCCCCATGCGCGAAGCCCCAAAAACAAGTGGGGAGGCAAACCTCCCCACTGTGCCGAACACCCGGACGCGAACCGCCTTTCACGCGGCGCGCCTTCTATGCTGAGGGGAAAATCCCCTGAATTTCAATTGGTAGGAACGAGCAGACTTGAACTGCTGACCCCTTCCGTGTCAAGGAAGTGCTCTAGCCACCTGAGCTACGCTCCTACAGAGGCAAGAGACTACATAGCCGCTGCAACGGCCAGCGTCAACTCTTTTTTGCCGGTTTCGCGCAACTTTTGCCGGCATGCCGTTGTCGCGCCCGCGCCGGCAACGGCCCGAAGACGCGCTGCCATTCATAATATATTGAGATAACAACAAAATCAAAATGCGGGTCAGGGCGCTTTTCCGCTACAGCATTCCCGCGCTCCTGTTCCCGGCCAGCCAGTCGGCAAAGGCCGCCCGGGCGCGGGTCGCGTACAGAGCCTTGCGGTCTTTTTTGCGGGCTTTTTCGCCCAGTTCCGGCATGAGGCCGAAATGCGCGTTGGAGGGCTGAAAATGTTTTGCCGGCGTTTGCAGATGGTTCAGCAACGCGCCCAAGGCGCTTTGAACAGGCGGCCGGGGCATATCCGCGCCGCGCGCGCGGGCCGCCAGGCTCAGCCCCAGCCAGAGGCCGCAGGCGGCGGATTCCACATAGCCTTCCACACCGGTGATCTGCCCTGCCAGAAAGACATGCGGGCGTTTTTTGAGGGAAAGATCGGCGTTGAGAGCCACAGGCGCGTTAACATAGGTATTGCGGTGCATGCTGCCGTAGCGGGCGAACTCCGCCCGCTCCAGACCCGGCGCCAGGCGGAACACCCTGACCTGTTCGGCCTGGGTCAGCTTGGTCTGGCAACCCACCAGGTTGCATGTTTCGCTGTTGGCGTTCTCCGCGCGCAGTTGCAGCACGGCCCAGGGGCGGCGGCCCGTGCGGGGATCCACAAAGCCCACGGGCTTGAGCGGGCCAAAGGTCAGGGTGCGCGGCCCGCGTCCGGCCAGCGCCTCCAGCGGCATGCAGCCCTCGAAATGCGTCTCGCGCTCAAAGGCCCGGGCCTCCACCTTGCGGGCATCCAGCAGGGCCTGATAAAATGTCTCGTATTCCTCGCGATTCATGGGACAGTTGAGATAATCGCCCTGCCCCGCCGCCTCGCCGTTTTCGCAGCCGTAGCGCGAGGCCCGGAAGACCACGCTCATGTCCAGAGAATGCGTCCAGACAATGGGCGCGATGGCGTCGTAAAAATAACAGTGCTCCGCGCCCAACGCCTGTGCCAGGGAGACGGAAAGCCCTTCCGAAGCCAGGGGACCGGCGGCGATGACCACGCTGTCGGCCCCGTCCAGGGCGGGATCATCCAGGGCGTTGATGCGGCGCTCCACCAGGCGGATACGCGGCTCGGCGGCCACCCGCGCGGTCATGGCCCGCGCAAAAGCCTCGCGGTCCACGGCCAGGGCCTTTCCGGCGGGCACCCGGCAGGCGTCGGCCACGGCCATGAAGTCACTGTCCAGAGCGCGCATTTCAGCCTTGAGCAGCCCCACGCCCGATGTGCCTTCGTCCGAACGCAACGAGTTGGAACAGACCAGCTCGGCCAGACAGTCGCTCACATGCGCCGGCGAACGAAAGCCGGGCTTCTGCTCAAAAAGGGTCACGTCAAGGCCCGCGCGCGCCAGACGCAGAGCGCATTCGCACCCGGCCAGACCGCCGCCCACCACTGCTATGGATGTCATATTCATTACGGCTCCCTCATCTGCCGGCAGCTTGTAGGAAAACAGGCCCAAAAGCAAGACAGGGGCTTTCCCCGCCGCGCACTTGCCCCCGCCGCCTTCCTGCGCTACACCACTGGCGTGATGAACACGAACACGCCCTCCCCTGACGACCGGTCGACAGCCGTCGCGCCGGTGCGCATCGCCTTTGTACGCCCCGGCGCGCGTGAGCTTTACGCGCAGGCGGGGCAGGATTTTCTGGTCCCGGCCACGGCTCTTTCCGCCGGTTTCGACCTGCGGGCCTGCCTGGACGCGCCCGCTGCGCGCATTGCGCCGGGCGCGCGGCTGTGCGTGCCCACAGGCGTCAGCGTGCAGCCGCTACAGCCGGGCCTGGCGGGCTTTGTTTACGCCCGCAGCGGCCTGGGCGCGCGCGAGGGGCTTACCGTGGCCCAGGGCGTGGGCGTCATCGACCCGGACTATACCGGAGAAATTCTGGTCATGCTGCTGAACACCTCCAGAGAGGAGCGCGGTCTCGCGCTCGGCGAGCGCATGGCCCAGCTGATTTTTCAGCCCTATGTCCGCCCCCTTTGGGAAGAAGTGTCGGAACTGGCCGCCACCCAACGCGGGGCGGGCGGTTTTGGCCACACAGGGCGCTGAGCCGAAGCGTTTTCAGCCCATTCACAAGGAGAATCCATTCCATGTCGCACGCCTTCAATGCCGTCAAAGCCGAGGAAGAACGCCTGCTCTGCCGCTCGTACAGCCGCTACCCGCTGGCCGTCGCGCGAGGCAGGGGCGCGCGCCTCTGGGATGTGGACGGCAAGGAATATGTGGATCTGCTGGCGGGCATTGCCGTGGCGGGTCTGGGCCATTGCAACGATGAGGTTTGCGAAGCCCTGGAACGCCAGTCCCGCAAGCTCTGGCATGTGAGCAATCTTTTTTACCAGCAGGAACAGCTCGACCTGGCGCGGCTGCTGCTCTCCACCAGCCACCACGGCAAGGCGTTTTTCTGCAATTCCGGGGCCGAGGCCAACGAGGCGTGCATCAAGCTGGCCCGGCGCTACATGCGCGTCGTCAAACAACGCGACGCCTATGAAATCGTCACCCTGGGCGGCTGCTTTCACGGTCGCACCCTCGGCGCGCTGGCCGCCACAGGCCGCGAGAGCCTGAGCAAGGGCTTCACGCCCCTGCCCGGGGGCTTCAGACAGGTTCCGGCCAAAGACCTGGAGGCTCTGCGCGCGGCCGTCACGCCCGCCACGGCCGCCGTGCTGGTGGAAGTGGTTCAGGGCGAAGGCGGCGTGGTGCCCCTGCCTGGAGACTATCTGCATGAGGTGCAGGCCCTCTGCCGGGAAAAAGACATCCTCTTCCTCTGCGACGAGGTGCAGGCCGGCCTCTGCCGCACCGGCAAGTTCTGGGCCTTCCAGCTTTACGGGCTGAAGCCCGACGCCATCAGCATGGCCAAATCTCTGGCCAACGGCCTGCCCATGGGCGCCATGCTGGCCACGGATGAAATGGCCAGGGGCTTTGAGGCCGGCAGCCACGCCACCACCTTTGGCGGCGGCGCGCTGACCTCGGCTGTGGCCGCCAAAACCGTGGAAATCATGCTGCGAGACCATCTGGCTGAACGAGCGGCCGCTCTGGGCGCGCATCTCAAGGAGCAGTTGCGGGCCCTGCAACTGCGGCTGCCCGAAAAAATCCGTGAAGTGCGCGGCGTGGGCCTGATGCTGGGCATTGAACTGACCGGCGGCGGTCAGGCGGTCTGGGCAGAGCTGCTGCGCCGGGGCTACATCTGCAACCTGAGCCATGACGTGACCCTGCGCCTGCTGCCGCCCCTGACCATTGACCAGGCTGACCTGGACGGCTTCACGCGTGTGCTGGAAGAGGCGCTGCGGGCCAACTGACCGCCGCGGACAAGACTTTACAGCTTCAGCTTCTTGTGTTAGGCAAGCAACCCTTGAAACATGCGCACAAACATACGGCAACCCCGCTCCGGCGGGGTTGCCGCTTACTTTGCCCAGGGGCAACCGCACCCGCCTGCCGCAAGGCCGCCGACCGGAAAACGCGCTTTTTGGCGGATGGCGTTTCTCACACGGTCTGCCCGAAAGCATTTTCACATTGAGTACGGCCCGCTGGCAGCGGGAGCTGACAGCCGCCATACAGGAAACAAGGAGACAATGATGGACGTGTTTGATCAGGCCACCGAACTGGAACGCCTGGACAGGGAGTCCGCCCTGGTGCGGGCGCGCGCCTCCATGGATCGCAGCGGACCGGAATGGATCGACGGCGTGGCCTGCTGCCGCGAATGCGGCGACCCCATCCCGCAAAAACGCCTGGACGCCCTGCCCGGCGTGGGCTTGTGCCGCGCCTGTCAGGAAGAACGCGAAAACAGCGGCCGCTGAATCATTTCCCATATTCGCGCCGCCGGGGCCGCGGGTCTGCGCGGGCCGCGCGTGCGAAACAGCATCGCGTCGCTCTTGCCGCGCGCTCCGACGCGCCCGCAACGGCTCTTCACAGGCGTCACGCGAAAGCGCGCCCCGTTTTCACGAGGCGCGCTTTTTAGCCCACATTCGCTTCATCAGCGATTACAACGGCATGGACCTGCGGTCGTCATGGCGCGGGCCGCGCCTGTCGTAGCGTTCGTCATGCTTGCTGTCATAGTCCCGACGGTGGTCATAACGCCCGTCCCGCCGGTCATCGCGGCGGTGGTCATAACGTTCGTCACGCCGGTGATCGCGGTCGTCGCGACGGTGCTCGTAACGGTCGCGGTCATGCCTGTCATCATGGCGCCGGTCGTCCCGCCGGTCATACTTGTCGCCTTTGCGATCATATTTGCGATCCCGCTTGTCCGCCTTGCGCTCGTCGCGCCGGTCAAACTGATCCTTTTTGCGCTCCTGACGGCGTTCAAAATCATCGCGTTTGCGATCCTGACGGCGCTCGAAGTCTTCACGCTTGCGGTCAGTCTTGTCCGCCACGGCCTTGCCGGGCAGGGCATGACCGGCCACAGCGGGCATGCTTTCCGCAACGGCGGCGGGCGCGGCATGGGCATTCAGGCCGCCGGCCAGCCATACGGCCGCGGCCACGGCGCACAGGCCCAGCGGCCGCCAGACATGTTTCATATGCATACATACCTCCTTGCAACGGGCTTGGCGCCCGGATGTTACAATAAGCCCAAGTCAACGCGGAGGCAAGAGAAAGCCTGGCGGTCATTCGCCAAAGCGCAGGGCCGGAGCCCCCACGCCCAGACGGGCCGCCGCCGCCCTGACCGCGTCGGCCTCGGCCCGCACATAGCGCCGCCCCTCCAGCGTATAGGCCTTGGCCTCCAGGGTTTCGCCCGCGCGGCTCAGCCCGGCGGCCTCCCGCGGCAGAACGAGACGTTCCAGCCGTTGCCGCCGCAGCCCCAGGCTGTGGGTGTGGCGCAGCACGGCCAGGCTCACGCTCTCGCCGTCCTGGGGGCGGCAAAGCACGCGCAGCAGACCCGCCGGGCGGTTCTTTTTGCCGATGCCGGGCAGCCAGAGCACATCCAGCGTTTCGGGCAATGCCGCCAAAGCCGTGATGGCCAGGCCCAGTTCCTCGCCGCTGAGATGATCCAGATGGCTTTCCAGTTGCAGCACATGTTCCAGACCGCCCCGCGCGTGCGGAACGCTTTCGGCCACGGGCTCCACCAGCCAGACCCGCAGACCCGCGGAAGCGGGGCGAGAACCGTAGCCCGTGCCAAGGGCGATCGGCACGCCTTGCGGGCCATCCGTGAATTCATCCACCAGCACATGCGTCAGGGCCGCGCCCGTGGGCGTGACCAGTTCCTCCCGCGCGCCGGTGGGCCATACGGGCTTGCCGCGCATCAGCCAGGCGCAGGCGGGCGCGGGCAGGGGAATCAGGCCGTGCGCGCACTCCACCGTGCCGGAGAACCAGGGCAGGGGCGAAGCCGTGACGCGGCCCGCGCCCAGCTGCTCCAGCCCCCAGCAGACCCCGATTATATCCACCAGAGTGTCAACGGCCCCCACTTCGTGAAAATGCACTTCTTCCGGCGCGATCTGATGCGCCTCGGCCTCGGCCAGAGTCAGGGCCTCCAGCACGGCCAAAGCCCGCCGCCGCGCCGTATCGCCCACTTCCAGACGGTTGAGGATGGCCGCGATATCCGCCGGATGCCGCAAGGGCTGACCGTCGTCCCAGCTCACGTCCACCCGTCTGCCGGGGCCGCCGCCACGCGTTTCAGGCCGGGCCTCAATACGGCAATCCACCCCGGCGCGGGCCAGGGCCGCCGTCAGCGGGGCCAGGTTCAGCCCCAGGTGAACCAGGGCCGCCAGGGTCATATCGCCGCTGATGCCGTTGCCGCAATCCAGATACATATCCATACATGCCCTCCTGCCGGCAAAAACGCGCGCCCGGCCGGTTGCCGGCGCGCCATGACGGGCTTGTGCGGCGGCCCGCCCTTGGTGTATGAGGAAGACGGGAACACGGTTCCCGGCGCGCGGCTTTCGCGGGCCGCGCCGCACGATGATTTCAACCGCCTATTTGGGAGGAAGCATGCTCATACAAAACTGGATGACCACAGAGGTGATTGCCGTGACGCCCGAAACGTCCCTGCTCAAAATCGGCAAGCTGATGCGCGACAACAACGTGCGTCGCCTGCCCGTACTGGACGACAAGGAGCATGTGGTCGGCATCATCTCCGACCGCGACGTGAGGGACGCCTCGCCCTCCAAGGCGACCACCCTTGACATGTATGAGATGCATTACCTGCTGGCCGAACTCAAGGCCAAAGACATTATGACGCCCCGGCCCTTCACAGTCAAACCCACGGACACGGTGGAAAAAGCGGCCATGCTGATGCTGGACAACAAGTTTGGCGGGCTGCCCGTGGTGGAGGAAAGCGGACGCCTGGTGGGCATTATTTCGGACCAGGACGTGTTCAAGGCGCTGGTGAACATCACCGGCGTGCGCGAGGGCGGCATCCAGCTCGGCATTGAAATCGCCAACCGGCCCGGAGCCATGAAACCCATTTTTGACCTGCTGCGCGCGCACGGGGCCAGAATTCTCTCAGTGCTCTCCGCCAACAATCAGGATGGCGAGCGCAGGGTTTTTCTGCGCCTGCGCGACATGGAAAGCCGCGAAGCCGAAGAAGCGGTCATCGCCGACGTCAAGGAGCACGCCCACCTGCTCTACTGGGCGCGCAACGAGGTGCATCTGGTTTAGGGGCGGCCCGCATAATCCGCCTGCATGCGACGCCGCCGTGAAAATGCGGCTTTTCACGGCGGCGTTTTCACAAGGGTTGCCCCCGGCATGCGCATACGGAGAAAGCCTTGCCTCTAATACATTCGTTTTCAGGCAAATAGGCTGGGAGAAACGAAAAAAAGCGCACAGGGCTTGCCATCGTCACCATTTTGTGAAATAAGCATGCCTGTACCTGCGGTTGGAACCGCAACCGCGTCTTCAAGCGGAATTCGGTCGGGGTCGGACATTCCGGCTGGCGTAGCGTCAGGGCATATTGTCCCGGCGAGTTAAGCAATATCTGTCCAAGGAGGACACGCATGGCTGAGATCACCTATAAAGGCAAAAGCTTTGAAGTTGACGAAGACGGTTTCCTGCTGCGTTTTGACGACTGGTGCCCCGAATGGATGGAATATGTGAAGGAATCCGAAGGCATCTCCGAGATCACCGCCGATCATCAGAAGATCCTCGACTTCCTGCAGGATTACTACAAAAAGAACGGCATTGCCCCCATGGTTCGTATTCTTTCCAAGAATACCGGCTACAAGCTGAAGGAAGTGTACGAACTCTTCCCCTCCGGCCCCGGCAAAGGCGCCTGCAAAATGGCCGGCCTGCCCAAGCCCACCGGCTGCGTGTAGTCCTGGCCCGATTTTTGAAAAAAAGGCGGAAGGTTTGCCCTTCCGCCTTTTTTTGTCATTACCCCGTTGCCGTTCCCCCGGTTCGCGCGCCGGCTTCACAGCGTCGCTCCCTGATGCCCTCCTGGCCGCCCCCGGCCGCCTGCCCGTTCTTTTCAGGCGACGCCTGACGCGCGGCCCGCGCGTTTTCCAGCGGCGCTTCTCCACCCCGCCCTTTACGCCAACGCAAAAAAACGGTACTGCCCTGCCATGAACATCCGCTTTTCCTGGAAAAAGCTCGCCCTCTGGCTGGTGGGCATCTTCTTGTTCTGCGCCCTGGCGGGCGGCGGCGCGGCGGCCATGCTGCTGTACTGGGCCTCCCGCGACCTGCCCAACATCACCCGCATTGCCGACTACAATCCCCCGCAGGCCACCACGGTGCTGGCCCGCGACGGTTCGGCGCTGGGCCTCCTTTACCATGAAAAACGCTTTGTCATCGGCCTCAAGGACATGTCCCGCTTTCTGCCCATGTCTTTTCTGGCGGCGGAGGACGATTCCTTTTACCGGCACATGGGCGTGGATCCGATGGCCATTGCCCGCGCGGCCATCAACAACTTTCGCAGGGGCCGCGCCGGCGAGGGCGGCAGCACCATCACCCAGCAGCTCATCAAACAGCTTCTGCTGACCTCGGAACGCAGCTACAGCCGCAAGATGAAGGAGGCCATCCTGGCCTACCGCCTGGAAAAGGATCTCTCCAAGGATGAAATACTGACCATCTATCTGAACCAGATATATCTGGGCGAGCACGCCTACGGCGTGGAGGCCGCCGCGCGCGCCTATTTCGGCAAGCACGCTTCTGACATTACCCTGGCCGAGAGCGCGGTCATCGCCGGTTTGCCCAAGGCCCCCAGCAGCTACAATCCCTTTCGCCATCCCGCTGCCGCCAAAAACCGCCAGATGTATGTGCTGGGCCGTCTGCGCGACCTGAAATGGATCACCCCCGAAGAATACGCCCAGGCCGTCGCGGAACCCCTGGTCTACTGGAGCATGCCGGAGGGCCAGGGCGGCGCCGCCCGCTGGTATCTGGAGGAAGCCCGCCGCCTGCTCATCGAATTTTTCACCGAGCGCAACCTCAAGGCCCTGGGCGTGGACACCCGCAAATATGGCGAGGACTATGTTTATGAGGCGGGCCTCACCGTGCGCACCGCCATGGCCCCGGCCCATCAGGAAGCCGCAGGGCAAGCCCTGCGACGCGGCCTGGAAGAGCTGGACAAGCGCCAGGGCTGGCGCGGCCCCCTGGAACACCTGGATGCCGACAGACAGCGCGCCTTTGAAGCGGATACGGCCTTCGCGCCCCTGGACCTGGCGGGCGGCGCGTGGGTCAGGGCGCTGGTCACCGCCGTGGACGCCAGGGAAGCCCGCGTGGCCCTGGGCGGGGGCTACACTGGCGTCATCCCGGTGGCCCATATGTCCTGGGCGCGCAAGCCCAATCCCAAAGTGGCGGGCATACACGCCCCGGCCGTCAAGGACGCCAGGCTGGTTCTCAGCCCCGGCGACCTGATTCGGGTTTCCGCCGCGCCGCGCACTGCCGTCGCCGCCAACGCCAAGGGCCGCAAGGAACAGCATGCCGTGCCCTTTGACCCCGCCGAGGTCAAAAAGAACACGCCCATTCCCCTGCTTCTGCAACAGGAGCCGGCCGTGCAGGGGGCTTTGGCCTCTCTGGAGCCGCAGAGCGGCGACGTGGTGGCCCTGATCGGCGGGTACCGGTTCGGAGAAAGCCATTTCAACCGCGCCACCCAGGCCCGCCGCCAGCCGGGTTCCAGCTTCAAGCCCGTGGTGTATTCCACGGCGATGGATTGCGGCTTTACGCCGTCATCCATTGTGCTGGACGCGCCTTTTGTCTATGTGAACCCCTATACCAACGAGGTTTGGCGTCCCTCCAACTACGAGCACAACTTCAAGGGCCAGTTGCCCCTGCATCAGGCACTGGCCCTTTCGCGCAACACCTGCACCGTGCGCGTGGCCCAGCAGGTGGGCATCGCCAATGTGATTCAGCGGGCCAAGGCCCTGGGGTTGGAACCCGCCTTCCCGCAGGAACTTTCAGTAAGCCTGGGCGCGGTGGCGGTGTCTCCGCTCAATCTGACCCAGGCGTATGCGGCTTTCGCCAATCAGGGACTGGGCGTGCGCCCAAGAATCATCACCTCCATCACCGACGCCCGGGGGCGTGAGCTCTACCGGCAGGACGAGGAGCACTGGCAGGCCGTCAGCCCGCAGAACGCCTATATCATGGCGACTCTGCTCAAAAACGTGGTCAACGCCGGCACCGGCTCGCGCGGCAAGATCGAAGGGCGCTTCATCGCGGGCAAAACCGGCACCACCAATGAAGAGCGCGACGCGTGGTTCGTGGGCTTCACGCCCTATCTGGTCACCGGCGTCTATGTGGGCTATGACCAGTTGCAGTCTCTGGGCCGTCTGGAACAGGGCGGGCGCACCGCCGCGCCCATTTTCCGCTATTATCGCGGCGTGGTGGAAAATCTGTACGAAGCCAGGGACTTCACCATGCCTGAGGGCGTCGTCATGTCCGGCAACTTCGCCTACCGGACAGACATGCCCCTGGAAGGCGTCTCGGCCACGGATGCCGGCGTGCAGGACGGCATGGTGGTGGACACTTCCGAGGGCGGCGAGAACCTCATGCGCCAGATGTTCTGACGAGTTTGCCCTGTTTGCCGCCGCCGCGCCCGCGACGGAAATGCCGCCCGCCGGCAAGGCGGGCATGCGCGATAAAAAGCGGCCCTCGCCGCCGGCAGACCGTTTTCAATGCGAAATGCGTAAAGGAAAAATATGATTCCCTATGGTTCTCTCGTCGTCTATGTGACGCCCAAGGGCAGACGCTACATCAAACGGCTGGAGGAAGGCCAGGACTGGCACAGCAATGACGGCGTCCTGACCGCCGCGCAGGTGGCGGCTCTGGACTTCGGCGCGGAAACCCGCACCACGCTGGATGTGCCCATACGCGTGCAGGAGGCCACGCTTTTCGACCGCCTGCAGGGCGTCAAGCGCCAGACCCAGATCATCTACGCCAAGGACATTGCCTATATCTGCCTGCGCCTCGGCGTCGGGCCGGGCCGCACCATCATTGAGGCGGGCTGCGGTTCCGGCGGTCTGACCGCGGGTTTTTCCTGGTTCTGCGGACCCACGGGCAGGGTGGTCAGCCATGACGCGCGCGAGGAATTTGTACGCCTGGCCCGCCGCAACCTGGAGTGGGCCGGAGTGGGCGACAATGTGGAACTGCACCACCGGGATGTGGCCGAGGGCTTTGCCGTCAGCGGAGCCGACGCGCTCTTTCTGGATGTGCGCACCCCCTGGGAGTATCTGGATCAGGCGGCCCGGGCCGTGCGGCCCGGCGCGTGTCTGGGCTTTCTGCTGCCAACGGTGGATCAGGTGGGCAAACTGCTGCTGGGGCTGGAACGCGGCCCCTTCGCGGAGCAGGAGGTCTGCGAGATACTGATCCGCCGCTGGAAACCCGTGGCCGACCGCCTGCGGCCTGAAGACAGGATGACCGCGCACACCGGCTTTCTGGTCTTCTGTCGTCAGCAGGAGCGCAGCGAAGACTTTGAATCCCGCCGTCCTCTGGGCACGCGCGAACGCAAGCGGGAAGCCGCGCGCCTGGCCCGCCTGGGCCTGACAGCGCCCGGCGCCGCGGAACGCGCGGGAGCGGACGGGGATGAGGCGTGAACCCCTGGCTGCTGCTCATAGCCGCCGGCCTGTGTGAAATCGGCTGGCCCCTGGGTTTCAAGCTGGCCCAGACCGCACCCGCCTGGCGTGTGACCTCCATTGCCTTTTCCGTCCTGAGCATGGCCGCCAGCGGCTGGCTCTTGTTCCTGGCGCAGAAGCATATTCCCATCGGCACGGCCTACGCGGTCTGGACGGGCATCGGCGCGGCGGGAGCCTTTCTGATCGGCGTGGCCGTGTTCGGCGACGCCCTGCACTGGGGCCGGGTTCTGGGCGCGCTGATGATCGTGGGCGGCGTCATTGTGCTCAAGGCCGTTTCGCCATAGGCGGGCAGAGCCTTTCACGCCGCGCTGACCGGCGCGGGGCATGCCGCGCCGTCCGCCAGCCGCATCCAGCGATTCCATGAGACGAAAGCGCCACGACCGCGGCCGCGGACGCTCCGAATCATGCCGGCCCCAGCCAGCCGTCGACGCGGCGGACGCTACGACGTGATCTTGAAAAAGCGCAGCCGCAGGGCGTTTGTCACCACGGATACCGAAGACAGGGCCATGGCCGTGCCCGCCAGCATGGGCGAAAGCATGGGACCGCCGAAGGCATGCAGCAGACCGGCGGCCACAGGCAGGCCAAGAATGTTGTAGCCAAAGGCCCAGCCCAGATTTTCGCGAATGTTGCGCATGGTGGCGCGCGACAGCGACAGGGCGGTGAGCACGGCTTCCATGCCGCCGCGCATCAGCACAATATCCCCGGCTTCGGCGCTGACGTCCACCCCCGTGCCCACGGCCATGCCCACATCGGCCAGGGCCAGGGCCGGAGCGTCATTGATGCCGTCGCCCACCATGCCCACCACCTGCCCCTGATTCTGAAGGCGGCGCACATAGTCGGCCTTTTCGGCGGGCAGCAGCCCGGCGACCGCCTCGTCCACCCCGGCCTGGCGGGCCACGGCGCGGGCCGTGCGCTCATTGTCGCCGGTGAGCATGACAACCCGCACGCCCATAGCCCGCAGGCGGGAAACCACCGCCGGAGATTCCGGCCGCAGGGCGTCGGCCAGGGCCAGAATGCCGGCCAGACGCGCCGCGCCGGCGGCCCCCACGGCGAGCAGCAGCGGGGTCTGCCCGGCCCCGGCCAGAGCCGCCAGTCGCGCGTCGGCCTCCCCGGCGACTTCCAGCCCGCGTTCCTTCATAAAGGCCCGGTTGCCCACGGCCACGGCGTGGCTCTGCCCGTTCAGCGTCACCGTGCCGGCAATGCCCAGGCCCGGCGCAACCTCCACATCCTCCACCGGGCAGGGCGGGCAGTTGCGCTCGCGCCCGGCATTGATCAGGGCCAGGGCCAGCGGGTGCTCGGAGCGCGCCTCCAGCGCCGCCGCCAGCGTCAGCAGGGCCGTTGCGTCCAGCCCGTCCGCGGTCGAGTTCGCGACCGAACCGGCGGCGTCCAGCACCGAAATGCCGGTGAGCACGGGCTTGCCCGTGGTCAGGGTGCCGGTTTTGTCCACAGCCAGCACAGTGAGCCGCCCGGCCTGCTCAAGGGCCGCGCCGTTCTTGATCAGCACGCCCAGTTGCGCGCCCCGACCCGTGCCCACCATGATGGACATGGGCGTGGCCAGGCCCATGGCGCAGGGACAGGCCATGACCAGCACAGCCACAAACACGGTCAACGGCGTGCTGACGGGTTCGGCGCTGAAGACCAGCCAGGCCAGGGCCGCCAGCACGGCGAAAATCATGACCGCGGGCACGAAATAAAAACTCGCCCGGTCGGCCAGGCGCGCGATGGGGGCCTTGCTGCCCTGAGCCTCGCGCACCAGACGGATGATGCGCGCCAGGCGCGTGTCCTGGCCCACGGCTTCCGCGCGCATGGTAAGCGAGCCTTCGCCGTTGACGCTGCCCGCCACCAGCTTGTCTTCCGGTTTCACGGGCACGGGAATGGATTCCCCTGTCAGCAGGGAGAGGTCAACGGCGCTCTTGCCGGTCAGCACCACGCCGTCCACGGGCACGCGACTGCCGGGCCGAACCAGCAGGCGGTCGCCCGCGCGCAGGTCGGCAACCGGCGTCTCTTCGGGCGGCGCGGCCGGATCCTCAGGGTCAAGACGCAGGGCCGTCTCCGGCGCGAGGCTCATCAGCGCGCCCATGGCGTCGCCGGCCTTGCGCCTGGCCGCGGCTTCCAGAAACTGGCCCAGCTCTATCATGGTCAGCAGCACGGCGCAGGATTCATAGTAGAGGTTCATGGCCCGCATGACCGGGTCGAAACCCAGCGCGCCCAGCACAGTGTTGCCCAGACTGTACAGAAAGGCCGCGCCCGTGCCCACGGCCACCAGGCTGTCCATAGTCGGAGACTTGTGCAGCAGGGTCGCCACGCCCTCAAGATAAAAATGCCGCCCCAGCCAGACCACCGGCAGGGTCAGCAGCAGTTGCAGCAGCATGAAGGCCCTGGGCGCGCTGTGCGGCTCCAGCCAGGGGGGCAGACTGAGGCCCAGCATATGCCCCATGGAGACGACCAGCAACGGCACGGAAAAACCAATCATGGACCGGAGGCGGCCCAGGCGTTGCCGCCGGTCCTGCCGGGCTTTGGCCCTTGAAGTTTCGTACTGGGTCGCGGCGTCCACATCCGCCGCCGGCGTGGCTGAAAAGCCCAGCGCGGCCACACGCTCCACAATGGCCTTGCGCGCCGCCTCCTCATGGCCGGGCCTGACCCAGACCCTGGCCGTGGCCAAGGGCAGGTTCACATTGATCTTCTCCACGCCGTCCATGCGGCCCACCACCCGCTCAATGCGCGAGGAGCAGGCGGCGCAGTGCATGCCGCCGATATCAAAACGCAAGGGGCAGGCCCCTTCCGCGTTGGCTGTTTCTTTCTCCGCAGTCATGACCGCGCCTCCGGACTTGTTTTTTCAGCGAACCCGGCGTAGCCTGAACCCACTGAAAATGAAAACTGAATTAGTTTGGAGGATAAGATGAAAACGCTAAAAGTCAACGGCATGCACTGCGGCCACTGCAAAGCCGCCGTGGAGGAAGCCGCCTCCGGCGTGCCCGGCGTGAGCGCGCCTGAAGTGGATCTGGCCGCCAAGGAACTGCGCTATGAAGAATCCGCCCCCGTGGATCTGGACGCGCTGAAGTCAGCCATTCGCGATATAGGCTTCGACCCGGAATAGCATTGCCTTCCGCTCGGGAAACCGGCCCGGATTCAGGCGGAGCGAGAGGCGTCATGTCCGTGTGGACAAATCAGCATCCGGGCGCAGACCCGCTCCATTCCTGAGAGATTCGCTTTTCTGACGGCCCGTAAAAAAGCGAATCTCTCCCGCCTTGCGCCTCCTTGCCGTTCCGCGCCAAATGGCGTACCGTTCCTCTGTCATCCACAGCAGGAACAGGCAATGAATACAAGCCCATGCCCCATGTCCGTTCCCGGCTCCGAGCCGGTTTTTCACGGTCGCCCCGGCCTGTGGCCGTGTCTGTTGTCGCATATGGCGGCATGCCTGCCGCTGCTCTGCGCCCTTTTCGCCCTCTGCCCGCCCGCGCCGGCGCGCTGCGAAGAAGTCTTTCCCCTTGACTTCACCACCATCCGCCTGGGCAGCGCTCCACGCGCCGTGCTGGTGGTGGGCGGCATTCAGGGCGACGAACCGGGGGGATTTTCCGCCGCCACCCTGCTGGCCACCCGCTATGAAATTCAGGAAGGGGCGGTCTGGGTCGTGCCCAACCTCAACTTTCCCAGCATTATCAAGCGCTCGCGCGGTCTGCACGGCGACATGAACCGCAAGTTTGCCCGCCTGGACGAGAGCGACCCGCAATTTTCCACAGTGCGCCGCATTCAGGAGCTGATCCGCCACCCGGATGTGGGCCTGGTGCTCAATCTGCACGACGGCAGCGGCTACTACCGCCGGAACTATCAGAATTATCTCTGCAACCCGGCCCGCTGGGGCCAGTCGGTGATCATTGATCAGGACGATCTGCCCCCCGGCGTGTTCATGAGCGCGCTGGCCGAGGAGGCGGCCAGGGTGACGGAAGAGGTCAACCGCCGTCTGATCAAGCCCCTGCATGTTCTCCATGTTCACAATACGCACACCGCCGCCGGGGACAAGGAGATGGAAAAAAGCCTGTCCTATTACGCCGTGCGCCAGGGCAAGGCCGCTTTCGGTCTGGAGGCCAGCAAGGAATTTCCGGTGGAATTGCGCGCCTATTACCATTTGTGCATGGTGGAAGCCTTTCTGCGCCAGGCGGGCGTGAGCTTCAAACGCGACTTCGCCCTGACGCCGCGGGGCGTGGGCGAAGCCCTGCGGGCCAATCTGGGGGTTTCCTTTGCCGAAAACCGCGTTTTTCTGCCTCTGGAGGATGTGCGCCCCGCCATCAATTACCTGCCTCTGCCCAAGGGCAGCCCGGCCAGAGCCGTGACCAGCAAGCCCATCATGGCGGTGCTGCCCTGCCAGGGCCGTGACGACCGGCTCTGCATCCACTACGGCAACCGCACCATCACCCTGATCCGCCCTGACTGGCGCGAAATGGATCACAGCCTGGACGCCGTGCGCGTCACCGTGGACGGTCGCGACGAAATCGTGCCCTTCGGCCGGGTGCTGGATGTGGAAGACACGGCGCGCGTGCATCCGCAAAAAGGCTTCCGGGTCAACGCCATCGGCTTTGACAGCGGCCGCCGCGACGAAAGCGGCCTGCCCCTGCGCCTCAGGGACTTTGCGCCGAACTTCTCCGTGGATCGCCGGGGAACGCTCTTTCGGGTGGAAGTGTACAAAAACCAGCGGTTCACCGGCATGTTTCTGCTGCGCTTCGGGGCCAGAAACGCCCGCGTGGCCAGGGCCCGCCCCATTCTGCCCGACCGGCCCGGCCCCGAATCAGAACTGGGATTCTGAACCCATGCCAGGCGCGCTTTCCGGCACAACGCCCGTCACCGTGGCGGGCGGCGGCAGTTGGGGTACGGCCCTGGCCCACCTGCTGGCCGCGCGCGGCCTGCCCGTGACCCTTTGGCTGAGAGATGCGGATGTGGCCCGCGCCATCAACCTGCGCCACGAAAATCCGCGCTATCTGCCGGGCCTGGCCCTGGACGCCCGTCTGACAGCCGACACGAACCCCACCGCCCTTGACCGCCCCTGGCTGGTGCTGGCCGTGCCCGCCCAACAGTTGCGGGGCTGGCTGACCGAGCGCAAAAAGCATTTTCAGCCCGGTCTGGTGCTGGTCAACGCGGCCAAGGGGCTGGAAACCGGCAGCCTCTCCACCTGCGAAACAGTGACCGCCGAGGCGCTGGCCGGGCTTGAACCCCGCTACGCGGCGCTCTCCGGCCCTTCTTTCGCGGCGGAAGTTTTGCGGGGCCTGCCCACGGCCGTGGTGCTGGCCGCGCGCGACGAAACTCTGGGCCGCTCCCTGCGGGAGCTGTTCTCCGGCCCGGCCTTTCGCTGCTATTCCAGCACGGATGTCACCGGCGTGGAGATGGGCGGCGCGCTCAAGAACGTCATGGCCATCGCCGCCGGCGTTTGTGACGGACTGGGCCTGGGCCACAACAGCCGGGCCGCCCTGATCACGCGGGGCCTGGCCGAGATGAGCCGCCTGGGCGTGGCCTGCGGAGCCAGCCGGGGCACCTTCATGGGGCTGTCCGGCCTGGGCGACCTCACCCTGACCTGCGCCGGCGACCTTTCGCGCAACCGCCAGGTGGGTCTGCGACTGGGCCGCGGCGAACGTCTGGATGCCATCACCCACAGCCTTGGCATGGTGGCCGAGGGCGTCAAAACCACCGCCGCCGTGCATGCGCTGGCCCTGCGGCTGGGCATTGACGCGCCCATCACCGCCGCCATGCATGCCGTCCTTTACGAGAAACGCCCTCCGCGCGAAGCTCTCAAAAGCCTGATGAGCCGTGGTCTGCGCGAGGAATAGGCCGCCGCGCGCAGCGAAAAAATTTTCAGGCTTGCGCCTGGACATGAAGTAGGATATTGACAGAACATTAGAGAGGAATTTTTTCACAAATGACCGTCGCTTGCCGGCGGTCTCGTGCGAAATTCCATCCGCCGTGGCGACGCATATCGACCCGGACCGCAATGCCGGACAGGCGCATGCGATCCGGATGATCCACAAATCACGGGGCGTGTATGACATCACCACTGTTCATGGCTGGCGGCTCCTGGCCGCCTCTGCTGCTCGGCGCGGTTCTTTTGCTGTTTGCCACGGTCAAAGCCGTGCAGGAACGCAATGATCCGCGCCGCCTGATTCTCTGGGGCGCGCTGCACGACGCGGGCATAGCCTGCATGGCGATGACCGCGCAAACGGCTCTGGGCCTGACAGGTCTGTGGCTGTTCATCATCTTCCAGCTTTCGACCAGGCTGCTGGCGCTGGCCGCGCTGGCGCGCCTTGCGCCCGCCGCCACTCTGGACGGCCTGCGCGGCGCGGGCCGCCGGCAGCCCTGGGCCGGGGCGCTCTTCGGTCTGGGCCTGCTGGCCGCCGTGGGCGGTTCGCCCTTCCTCCTGCCCGAAGCGCGCGCGCTCATTGTTCAGGCCCTGCTGGAATCCGCCCCGGCCGGCGGCATGTTCTGCCTGCTGCTGATGGCGGCGGCCACCACGGTATTCATCTGGCTGTATGTGGACGCCACGCGCCGCGTATGCCTGGAAGCCCCCGCTGCGGAAGACGCGCAGGACGCGCCGCCAGCGCGCCCCGCCCTCGGCGGGCTGCCGCTTCCGCTGCTGGGCCTGGGTCTGCTGACGGCGGCCCTGGGGCTGCTGCGCGGCCCCCTGACCGACGCCGTGGGCGGGCACTTTGGCCTGACGGTTCTGCATGCGCCCGCGCATCCGGCCTACTGGTGTTTCTATGTGGGCGCGTTCGTCGCCGGGCTGGCCTTTCTGCTGCGCCTGCGCGCGGCGCCGCAGATCGCGGCCCTGTTCTCGGCCCTGGCCTTCGCAGCGGTTTGCGTCGTGCCCGCGCCGCCTCTGGCGCGGCTTTTCCTGGTGATGATCACTCTGGTGGCCCTGGTGGTCAGCGTCTACTCCCTGAGCTACATTCACGGCGACCGCAAGGGCTGGTACTGGTTCTTCCTGCTGCTGACCTTCGCCTCTCTGGCGGGCATCGTCTCCACGCCGGATACGGCGGCCATGTATGGCTACTGGGAGTTGATGACCTTTGCCTCATACTTTCTGGTGGTTCACGAGGGGCGGCGCACGGCCTATGAAGCCGGCCTCAAATACTATGTGATGTGCGCGGGCGGCGCGTTGTTCATGCTGCCCGGCCTGTTCATTCTCGGCGTCTTTTCCGCCGCGCCGCTGGCGGCCTTTCACTTTCCGTTCTGGTTCCAGGCGGCGCTGGCGCTCTGCCTGGCGGGCTTTGGCGTCAAGGCCGGTCTGGCGCCCCTGCACTCCTGGCTGCCCGACGCCCACCCCGCCGCGCCCTCCTCGGTGTCCGCCCCCTTGTCGGGCATCATCACCAAGATGGGCATATTCGGCATCGTCAGCGTGATCATCATGGGCGTGGGCCAGGCCGCCGGCGAAATGCGCGGCATGTTCGGCCTGTCCTGGTTCGGCGCGGGCCTCACCGGCATGGGCGCGGCCACCCTGATTTACGGCGAACTCATGGCCCTGCGCCAGGAAGACATCAAGCGCATGCTGGCCTACTCCACCCTGGGGCAGATCGGCGAAATCGCGCTGGTGCTGGGCCTGGGCACATGGCTGGCCACGACCGGGGCGCTCTGGCACATGTTCAATCACGCCGTAATGAAAGACCTGCTCTTTTTGGGCGCTGGCGCGCTGATCATGCGCGCCGGCAGCCGCAACCTCGCCGACCTGCGCGGCCTGGGCCGCCATATGCCCTGGACGGTGGCCTGCATGGCCGTGGGCCTGGTGAGCATCATGGGCCTGCCGCCCTTCGGCGCGTTCTATGGCAAATTCCTGATGATTCAGGCCGCTGTGGAGGCCGGCCAGATATGGCTGGCGGCCCTGATTCTGGCGGCCTCGCTGGTAGGGGCCGTGTACTACACCCGCATTCTGAAAACCCTGGTTTTTGAAAAGCGGCCGGATCACCTGCCCCAGGTGGAAGAGGCCCCCTTCACCATGCGCCTGGGCCTGCTGGTTCTGGCGATCGTCAGCCTGCTGCTGGGCCTCTTCCCGCAGGCGCTCGTGCCTCTGGTGCTGCCTGTGGCCTCGCTCTGCTACCCGCCCGCCGCGGACGTGCCGCAGATTATCGCGGCCATAAACGTCTCCTGGCCCGTTTATGTGCTGCTGCCCGTGTTCGGCGCGGCGCTTCCGGCCCTGTTCGCGAGCTGCCGCAAGATGGCGGGCTGGACCAGCGTGGGCGTACTGCTGCTGACGGCCCTGCTGGTGGCTCTCTTCGGGCGAAATCTGGACACGCTCTCCTTCTCCTTCGCCCTGATCGTGCCCCTGCTGGGCGCGGTGAACATGGCCTACGCCGTGGGCTACATGGAGCACAGTCACAGCCAGTGGCGCTTTTACTGCGCCTTCACCTGCATGTGCGGCGGCCTTGTCGGCATGGCGTCCAGCCAGTACCTGTTGAGCTTCTTCCTGTTCTGGGAAATCATGAGTTCCTGGAGTCTGTATATGGCCATCGCCCATGAGGGCGACAAGGGTTCGCTGCGCGAAGCCTTCAAGTACTTCCTTTTCAATCTGCTGGGCGCGGGCTTCCTCTTTGTGGGGGTCTGCGTGCTGGGGCCCTTCACGCCCTTCAACACGGGCCTGCTGACCGGGCTCGTTCCGAACCTGCCGTCGGGCGCCGCCTGGCTGGGCATGGCCCTGCTGGCCGCCGGCTTTGTGATGAAGGCCGCCCAACTGCCCTTCCGCATTGACTGGCAGATGCACCCGGCGCTGGCCCCCACGCCGGTATCCGGCTACATCTCTTCCGTGCTGCTGAAAAGCGCGCTCATCGGCCTGATCAAGCTCTTTATGCTGCTGGGCGGCGGTTTCGCCCTGGCGGGCATTCTGGGCGGCTTTGAACAGAGCGTGATCAGCACCGCGGTCATGTGGATCGGCGGCGTCACCATCATCATGGCCGCCGTGCAGGCCCTGAGAACCAACGGCGTCAAGCTGATCTTCATCTACTCCACCGTGAGCCAGCTTGGCTATATGGTGCTGGCCGTGGCCGCAGGCGGGGCTTTGGGCTACGCGGGCGGCATGCTGCACCTTATCAACCATGTCTTCTTCAAAGACCTGCTCTTCCTGATCTGCGGGGCGGTGATGTTCGCCACACATCGGGAAAGCCTGGACGATCTGGGCGGCATAGGGCGCAAGATGCCCTTCACGCTCTTCATGTTCGCCATCGCGGGCCTGTCCGTGGTGGGCGTGCCGCCCACCAGCGGGTTCTCCTCCAAATGGCTGATCTACCACGCCCTGATGCAGGCCGGCCAGCCCTTCCTGGCGCTGCTTTCCCTGGTGGGCAGCGTGCTGACCCTGGCCTATATCGCCAAGTTCCTGCACGCGGCCTTTTTGGGCCAGCCCGCTCCAGACCTGGATCATGTGCATGAAGCACCCAAGGTCATGCGCGCGACCATGGGCATTCTGGCCGCCGGTTGCGTGCTGACGGGCGTCTTCCCGGGACTGGCCCTTCTGCCCATCAACAGCGTGCTGGGCGAATACGGACTGGAACCCCTCAATGTGGGCCTTTCCGGCGTGCTTTCCGGGCCGGGCGCATGGAACGCCACAGGCATGTTCGTGATGGCGGCCCTGGCCTTCCTGACGGGCGGCTGGTTTGTGCGCCGCTTCACGCGCCTGCGTGAAATCGACGTGCACGCCTGCGGCCTGCCGCCGGAAATCGCCGCCAGCCGCATGACGCCCTCCAGCATTTACGGCGATCTGACGCGCCTGCTGGGCTGGCGCGCATCCAAGGAGAACCGCTGATGAGCGACACCCTGTTTGCCATTCTGCATATGTGCGTCTTTCCGGGCGGGGTTTTTGCCCTGGCTGTGGGATTCTTCTTCAAGGGCCTGGACCGGCGGGTGGAAGCCCGCCTCCAGCGCCGCGTGGGGCCGCCGCTGATCCAGCCCTGGCTGGACATCGCCAAGCTGCTGACCAAGGAGACCTTGATTCCGAAAACCGCCTGCCGTTCGGCCTTTCTGCTGGCGCCGGTCTTCGGCTTTACGGGCATGGCCGTGTGCGCGGCCTTCATTCCGGTGCCGGGGGTGTTCAATGGCCTGTTCAACATGGGCGACCTGCTGGTGCTTTTCTATTTGCTGCCCATTCCGGCCATGGCGCTGATGCTGGGCGGCTCGGCTTCCAGTTCGCCTTTCGGCGCGGTGGGCTTTTCGCGTGAAATGCTGCTGATGCTGGCGTATGAAACTCCGCTGCTGATGATTCTGCTGGCGGTGGCCATGCTGGTGGGCAAGGGCATTTCCGGCGGCGACTGGGGGGCGGAGTTTTCTCTGCTCAAAATTGTGGCCTGGCAGCAGCACAGCGGCTCTCTGGGCTTCAACCCGGCCATGATTCCGGCATTGCTGGCCTACCTGATCTTTCTGCCCGGCACTATGGGCGTGGCCCCCTTCGACATCCCGGAGGCGGAAACGGAAATCATCGAAGGCCCCCTGCTGGAGTACGGCGGCCCGCTGCTGGCGCTGTTTCAGGTGGCGGCGGCGCTGAAGACCTTTGTGGTGCTGGGTCTGGGGGTGGCGCTTTTCTTTCCCGGCACTATATGTGAATGGTGGCCGGTAAATCTGCTCTGGTTCGTGCTCAAGTGTCTGGGGCTGATGCTGGTGTCTCTGACCCTGGTCAAGTCGGCCACCGGGCGTTTTCGCATTGATCAGGCCTTCCGCTTTTATGTGACGGTGCCCACGGCGCTTGCGCTGTGCAGTCTGATTCTGGTCTGGGTGATGTAAGGAGGCCACTGTGGCTTTGGACAACATGCTCAAAAAACTTTCCGTGCGCTCGCCGTGGCTGTTCCGGATCAACGCCGGCTCCTGCAACGGTTGCGACGTGGAACTGGCCACCACGGCCTGCATTCCGCGCTATGACGTGGAACGCCTTGGCTGTAAATACTGCGGCAGCCCCCGACATGCGGACATCGTGCTGATCACCGGCCCGCTGACCACCAGGGTGCGCGACCGTGTGCTGCGGGTCTGGCATGAAATTCCCGAACCCAAGGTCACCGTTGCCGTGGGCATCTGCCCCATTTCCGGCGGCGTCTTCCGCGAGGGTTATTCCATTGAGGGGCCTCTTGACCGCTATCTGCCGGTAGACCTCAATGTGCCCGGCTGCCCGCCGCGCCCCCAGGCCATTCTGGAAGGCGTGGTGCTGGCCCGCTCCATCTGGCTCAAAAAACTGGGTCTGGAGGAATAAATGGCAGCGCTGCGGCACGCTTTGCGCATGGTTCGCGCGCGACTGCGGGCGGCGTCGACCGACAGCGGGCATACCTGCCTGCGTTGCGGCGTCTGTCATCATGTTTGCGGCCTGCTGGGGCGACAAAAGCCCCGTAACGACGCCAAGGCTCTGGAGGAATAATATGGCGGGCTTTCTGAAAGTTCTGTTCCGCAATCTGCTGGAGGGCCCGAGCACCGATCCCTTCCCGCTGGGCGAAACCTTCACTCCGGCGCGTCTGCGCGGCCGGGCCAAAGTGGATCCCAACCTTTGCGTGGGCTGCGGCGTCTGCCGTCACGTCTGCGCGGCCGGGGCCATCAACATCGCCCAGCTGCCGGACGGCGGCGGCTACACCATCACCATCTGGCAGAATTCCTGCTGTCTGTGCGCCTCCTGCCGGCATTACTGCCCCACCGGGGCCATGAGCATCAGCGACGACTGGCATTCGGCCCACCCGGAAAAGGACAAGTTTGACCGCCTGGAGCAGCATACCATCAAGTATGAGCCCTGCGCCCACTGCGGCACGCTGATGCGGCCCATTCCGGCGCGTCTGGCCCAGCGCCTTTACGCCAAGAATCCGGACATCGACCCGGAGCTGATCCGCCATCTCTGTCCCAAATGCCGCCAGATCGAAGACGCCAAGCGCAATGCCTGCCGCCTGCCTTCGCCCCCGGAGGAGAAGCCGGAAGAGCGCGTGACGTCAGCCGCGCCCACCAGGGAATAAGAGACGAGCGGAAACCACAAAGGATACGCCATGCAAGACACAATCCGGGGCGACGCGCGGGTCATTGGGGGCATTACGCCCTTCTGCGCCGAAAGCGACGCCATCCATCACAGCATCGACAGTTACGGCAACGCCTTTCACTGGTTCCGGCTGGACACGCCGCGCCTGCTGACGCGGGCCGCCGCCGTTCTGCACACGGCCGGGGCCCGCCTGGCTATGGTTACTGCGTACAACCGCCGCCAGTTGAGCGAACCCATGCAGGAAATCTGCTACCATTTCGAGCTGCAGGGCACTGTCTACAATCTTACGGTGACGCTCAACGGCCAATGGCCCACCGTGCCTTCCATTACCCCGCTGTTTGCCAATGCCGACTGGCACGAACGCGAAATGATGGAGCTGTACGGCATTCAGGTTACGGATCATCCCAATCCGCGCCGTCTCTTTCTGGACGAAGAGCTGGACGCGGGCATTCTCAACGAGGCCGTGCCCCTGTCCATCATGATGAACGGGGCCTGCACCACGGATCTCTGGGAGCGCATTCTGAAAGACAAGGAGAAGCGGCCATGAGCAGCACCTTCACCATGCCTCTGGGGCCGGTGCATGTAGCCCTGGAAGAGCCGGTCTACTTCAATCTCACGGTGGAAGGCGAAACGGTGCGGCGCGTGGAGCTGACCTCGGGCCATGTGCACCGCGGCATGGAGGCCATGGCCACCCAGCGCAACCTGATCATGAACACCACGCTTACCGAGCGGGTCTGTTCTCTCTGCTCCAACAGCCATTCCTTCACCTACTGCATGTCTGTGGAAAACGTGCTGGGCATCTCCATCCCAGAGCGGGCGCGCTATCTGCGGGTGCTGGCTGAAGAAATCAAGCGTGTGGCCTCGCATCTTTTCAATACCGCCATTCAGGCCCACATCATCGGCTTCAAGTCCCTGTTCATGCACGTCATGGAAGTGCGTGAAATGATGCAGGACGTGAAGGAGACGGTCTACGGCAACCGCATGAACCTGGCCTCCAACTGCATTGGCGGCGTCAAATGCGATGTGGATCGCGAACTGCTGGGCTACATTCTGGACATGGTCGCCAAGATGGAACCGGCGGTGGATGAAATTCGCGAAATATACGCCACCAACGGCATGGTGCTGGCCCGCACCAGGGGCATGGGCCTGCTGCCCAGGGCCGACGCGTTGCGCCTGGGCGTGGTTGGCCCGGTGGCGCGCGGTTCCGGCGTGCATATTGACGTGCGCAAGGATTCTCCGTACGCGGCCTACCCTGATCTGGAATTTGAAAGCATCGTTGCCGACGGCTGCGACATTCACGCCCGAACAATGGTGCGCCTGAACGAAATTTTTGAATCCTTCAAGCTGATCCGCCAGTGCTGCCGGCGCGCGCCCGACGGCCCTGTGACCGCGCCCATGCGCCAGATTCGCACGGCCGAGGCCTGCGCCCGCACCGAAGCGCCGCGCGGCGAGGTGTTTTACTACATCCGCACCAACGGCACGGAAATGCCCGCGCGCCTCAAATGGCGCGTGCCCTCGTACATGAACTGGGAGGCCCTGGGCGTGATGATGCGCGACTGCAAGGTGGCGGACGTGGCGCTGATCACCAACAGCATTGACCCCTGCGTCTCCTGCACGGAGCGGTAAGGGACGCATGCACGAGGCCAGTCTGGTTCAGGGCCTTCTGGACATAGCCCTGAACGCCGTGGAGAAGCACAATAGCGCCCATCCCGGCCAGCGCGTCGCGCGGATTCAGGAAATTGTCTGTGAACTGGGGCTGATTGCCTGTGTGGAGGCCCGAACCCTGACCGCCTGTTTTGAACTTTTTGCCGAAGGCACATTGGCCGAGGGCGCGACGCTCACGCTGAACACGCCCCCCCTGGCCTGCCGTTGCGAAAGCTGCGGCCACACTTTCAGTCTGACGCAACGCCGCTTCATCTGCCCGGCCTGCGGCGGCGAAAACATCCATTTCAGCGGAGGGCACGGGCTTACGCTCCAGTCCCTGCGCGTTGAATCCGAGGAAACGGACCATGATTGAACACATCCAGGTCATACCCGACAAGTGCCGCGCCTGCCGCCGTTGTGAAGTGGCCTGCATCGCGGCCCACCACGGCATGTCTTTCAAGGAGGCCATGAAGCACCGGGACGTGCTGGTTTCGCGCGTGCAGGTTGTCAAGGCCGAGGGCTTCAAAACCACGGTGCGTTGTCATCAGTGCGACCCCGCGCCCTGCTGCAACGTCTGCCCCACCGGCGCGCTGCAGCAGGAGGAAGACGGCCGCATCACCATGCGCGTGCAATTCTGCGTGGCCTGTAAAATGTGTATTGCGGCCTGCCCCTATGGCACCATTTCCCTGGACACTATCGGCATGCCCGATCTGAGCGGCGACGACGCGGAAACCATCGCCCAGCGCGCCCGCCGGGAAGTTGCCGTGCGCTGCGACATGTGTCGCGCCTGGCGCGAGGAAAACGGCAAAAAAATCACCGCCTGCATGGAGGCCTGCCCGGCGCACGCCCTGTCCATGGTGGAGCCGGACGGCACGGTGGTTGAAGCGCCGCTGCCTGAGAAAAAGGCCGCTGTGGAAGCCAAGGAAAAGCCTCAGGAAAAGCCGGCGGAATAAGCCCGCACAAAATGTTTGCGGCGGTTGCCGCTTGCCATGCCTGCACGCGCGCGGCCTGACACGCGGGTTCCGTGGCAGCGCGCGCTTTATGGCGTGGCGTCGTCCGGCGCGGCGTCAGCGCGCCCGCTCTCCGGCAGGCTGTTTTTATCCAGCTGCCAGCGTGTCAGCCCGTTAAAAATGCAGCGCCGGGCGTCCTTGGTCAGGCTGTAAAGGCCGGCCAGGGTTTCGGCCATGCCGCTGCGCGCGGTGCGCCCGGCCGAAGGGCAGGCATTGGACCAGACCGGCAGGGCCCATTGTCTGGCGGCCTTCAGGATGAACTTTTTTTCCACCAGCAGCAAAGGCCGGATCAGATACAGCCCGCCGCTGAAAAAGGGTTCGCACATGCTCATGCCGTCCACCCTGCCGTTGCGGCAGAGATTCATGAAAAACGTCTCCACCAGGTCTTCGGCGTTGTGCCCCAGCGCCAGATGCGTCAGGCCATAACGCGCGCAAAGCTCAAAGAGGCGCTTGCGCCTCAGCCAGGCGCAACGAAAACAGGCTGAACGGCGCAGATTTTCCTCTGAATGAGCGCGCGGCCCGAATGCGGTCACCTCCAGATGGGCGGCAATGCCTTCGCGGGCCAGCCAGGGCAGAAGAGCCGCATGGCCGCGCGGGTCAAAGCCGGGGTTGAGGTGCAGGGCCATAAGCTCAAAACGAAAGGGCACTATGCCCTGACGAATTTTCAGAGTCTTGAGCAGCACGAAACTGTCCACCCCGCCGGATACCGCCACGCCCACCCGACAGCCGGGCCAGAGCATGCCGGTTTTCTGCATGGCCTTGCCCGCGCTTTTGACGCAGACCTCCTGAGCAAAAGAACGTTTTTCGCGGCTCACGGGCGTTTCTCCGGCAGGCTGGGGCCAGCGCGGAGCATGGCCCGCTTTTTTTCCGCGTTTTTGACGGGCGACGTGACGCGCGCCCCCCCTGGCGGGCAGGGGAAACGAAACAGACAAACGACAGGCATGGCCCCTCCCGAAGCGCGCCGTACAGGACGGCGGCCGATGGTTCTTGACAGATTTACCCCATCCCTCTATCATATCTTGTTTCAGCAGGCAAAGTTCTGCATTCAGGCGCATACGCCCGCCCGCCCTCTTTACAACAGGCCGGGCGGCATTATTTTCAACCGGCTTATCCCGCTTATCCCGGAACGGAGGTCGGCGCGTCAAGGCCGGCCGGACACGGAGGCAGCATGGCCCGTATTACTGTGGAAGATTGTCAGGAACGCGTGGACAACCGATTTCTGCTGGTGCAGATGGCCATCAAGCGCGTGCGTCAGTACCGCGAGGGCTATGAGGCCCTGGTGGAGACGCGCAACAAGGAGGTTGTCACCGCCCTGCGTGAAATCGCGGCCGGCAAGGTCATGCCGGATGACAAAAGCCTGTACAATCCGCTGCCCGAAGGGCAGAAAGCGCCCGATACCGAGGGTTAGAGCATTTTCGCATTGGGCCTGACTATGCGGCGCGCCACGCTGCCGTCAGCGTGGCGCGCCCATGCGCCCTGGCTTTGACATTGATTTTGCACAAGGCCAATGCTGGTTGCTCCGGGGCCCGCCGATACTCTCGAATTTTTGTTTGCCAGCAAGGCGGGCGCGCCCGCGCTGAGGGTTGCGCCCTTCTGGCGCTCAACCCCAAAAAACAAGCGAAATCCGACGCCTCGCACGGGCAAAGAGGAACAATGGCGCGAATTTCCCTGTCCCCCGGCCCGTGACGCGGGCCGGGGGACAGGCGTCAGCGTGGGCGGTTTCGCCCCACCGATACACATGCAAGAGCACCGAAAACCATGATGCAGCGCGACTATTACGAAGTTTTGAACGTCAGCCGTACCGCCGGAGAGGATGAAATCAAGCGCGCCTACCGGAAAATGGCCCTGAAGTATCATCCAGATCACAACCCCGGCGACGCCGAGGCCGAACAGCGCTTCAAGGAGGCCGCCGAAGCCTATGACGTGCTGCGTGACCCGGATAAACGCGCCCGTTACGACCGCTTCGGCCATGCGGGTGTACAGGGCGGCGGCGGGGGCTTCGGCAGCACCGAGGATATCTTTGCCCATTTCAGCGATATTTTCGGCGACCTCTTCGGTTTTTCCTCAGCCTCGCGCGGCCCGCGCGCCATGGCCGGCGCGGATCTGCGCTACAATCTGACGGTCAGCTTTGAACAGGCGGCCAAGGGCGATGAAATTACCCTGTCCCTGCCCAAGCACGTCACCTGCCCGGACTGCAAGGGCAGCGGCGCAGCGCCCGGCAGCAAGGTGGAAAGCTGCCGCCAGTGCAACGGCACGGGCCAGGTGCGCCGTTCACAGGGCTTTTTCCAGATCGCCATGCCCTGTCCAGTCTGCCAGGGCACGGGACAGATGATCGCCAAGCCCTGCGCCAAGTGCCGGGGCGAGGGCATTGTCACCGACACGCGGGAACTGGTGGTGCGCGTGCCCGCGGGCGTTGATACCGGCACCCGCCTGCGTGTGCGCGGCGAGGGGGAAGCCGGCGTGCACGGCGGCCCCCCCGGCGATTTGTATGTGGCGCTCACGGTGGAGCAGGACAAACGCTGGCAGCGCCAGGGGCAGGATCTGATTTACAGCCAGGAAGTCAGCTTTGTGCAGGCCGCTCTGGGGCACAAAGTGGAAGTGCCGGGCATTGACGGCAACTTGCCCCTGGAAATTCCCAAAGGCGTGCAAAGCGGCACATTGCTGCGCCTCTCCGGCGAGGGCCTGCCCTACCCCGGCCGCAAGCAGCGCGGCGACCTTCTGGTGGAAATCAAGGTGCTTACCCCCACCCGCCTTTCCGCCAGGCAGGAAGAGCTGTTGCGTGAATTTGAAAAAGCCGGAGAGCAGACCCCCCTGGAAAAGGTTAAAAAGGCCGCCAAAAAAATCGGCAAGGCCATGGGGCTGGATTAGGCTCAGACCTCATTAAAAAAGACGTTACGGCTTTTGTCTGTCGGTACAAAGGGAGCGCGCGCCGGCTCGCCGCCGAAGCGACGTCAAGGGCGGGGCTGTCGCCACAGCGCCCCCAAAAAACAGGCCTTTTTGCGCTGACAAGAAAAAGGGCGATTTTTGGAGGGAGTGCGCTCATGCACATGACCGACAAAAATCGCACAGTGACGCGCCAGCGCCAAACAGACCGTTTTTGACGACTTGCGGCGGAACACAACCGGCAACACCCAACAGTGCATTACTCGCGCGTCTAATTGCAAAAAGTCAGAGTCAGGCAAAGGCCGCTCTGCCCGGGCGGCCTTTGCGACACCTGAAACATGCCTGTCTCAGACGGCGGGTTCCGCGCCGGGCGCGACGCCCGCTTCCTGGGCCGGCTCCACAGGCTTGAGCGAGTGCATGTTGATCTGGGCCGGGCCTTCGACGCCCTGGGGCACCTGAATGCCAATACGCGCCTTGTGATTGATGACAATGGGCCCGGTAAGATTGAGCGTGGCCTTTTCCGGCTCCCCGGCGGGAATGGCCACCGTCACCAGAATGGCCGCGTCTTCCATCCGTTCGATCTGAAGCAGCTTTTGCTCCGCCTCGCCCAGCATGACCGGATAAGATTGCAGAAAGCTGTAAGGATCAGCCACCAGCAGACCCACCTGCGGCTTGTTCACGCTTTGCAGGATAAGCAGCGGCGCTTCGGGCCGGATCTGAAGCAGAATAAAATCCCGCTCGTCCTCAAAGCCGGCCAGGCCGCGCGGAAAACGGATCACTTTTTCGGCGTCGATGCAGCGCCGCCCGAGACGGGTGTCGATCTCTATTTCTTTGTTTCGTGCCATAATTCAGCAGCCACCATGAAATCTTCATTGCTTGTCGCCAGCGCCCGGCGGTTCTCTTCAATAACCCGCTCGTAAACCTCTTCGCGATAGACCGTGGTGTCGCCGGGCACCTCCAGGCCGAGCTTGACCTGTTTGCCCTGCATACCCAGAACGGTTATGCGTATATTCTCGCCCAGATACAGGCTCTCGCCGGGGCGTCGCGTCAATATCAGCATGGCGTATCCATTACACTATACATAGTTGGCGAGGCTCAGTTGCATGATCATGGATGAAGACTGAAGCACCGTCTGATAGGTGAGCTGTTGCCGGGTGAGCTTGGTCAGCAATTCAGTCAAATCTATGTCTTCAGTATAGCTCAATCGTTCCTGTTGGTCCAGCTTCTGAAAACTGAGCACATCCGAGGCCATTTCCAGACGGTTGGACAGCCCCCCCAGGCGGGTGGATTCGGCAAGCACCGTTTCATGCGCCTTTTCCAGAGCGGCCAGGGTTTTCTGACAGCCTTCCTGATTATTGCCTTCAAGATAACCGATGAAATTGCCCACCACCTCAAAAAGGTTGTTGTCGCCTTCAATGGAAGGCTTGCCCTGATAGTAGCCGCCGAAAATATCCTTGCCCACTCCGTTTACGGAAATATAGGTATCCTTGAATATCTCGTAATTCAGGTCGGCGCGGGAGGGATGAATCAGCACCTGCGCGCCGGCCGGCACTGTGGAGCCGCCGGCGGCCGCTGTGGCGTCCATATCCAGATAACCGCCGGGCACGGGCAGGCGCACCGTGTCGCCGCCTGTGGTCTGCCCCCTGGCGGTGACCCAGGTGGAACCGCCGTCCGTGCTGTAGGACCAGGTAAATTCATCGCCCACAGCAGCCAGGTTCACATCGCTGTCCATACGCACCAGCACATTCTTGCTGAAAGCGCCGCTGGCCGAAGCCGTGAGCCCCTGCTGGCCGCCCATGATGGTCATTTCCGGCGGCGGATCCTTGTCGTCGCCCTGGTACACGGCCGTGGGGCGAACATAAAGCAGGGTGCCGTTTTTGGCTCCCGGCCCCGCGTCCACATCAGCCGCGCTGACCGGCCTGTCCTGGTTCAGGGTCACAACGACGCCGTCGGCCTCCAGCTCATACGTCTGCGGGGGGCCGGCGTTAACGCGCACCTGTCCGTCCTGCCAGGTTTCGCCGCCGTCTCTGGACCAGCGGTAGGTGGCGGGGTCGCTCAGGCTGCCGTTGCTGGTGAACTGGATCAGCGTGGTCGTGTCCGCGGCGCCCTGAATAGTGTAGTCGCCCTGATTGATCGTCGCCGACCAGTTATCGTCCCAGCTGCTCAGGGCCAGCCCCTCCTCAAAGGCGTTGCTGTCGTATCTGTGCCCGGCGAACAGGCTTTTGCCCTCAAATTCCGTATTGGAATAGTTGAGCAGCTGGCCAAAGTACTGCCGGGCCTGATCGGCCATGATTTCGCGCTCAGCGGCGGTGTATGTGCCGGTGGAAGCCTGCTCGGCCAGGCTTTTGAGGCCCGTGATGGCCGTGGACACCTTGCTGCCCAGAATATCCATGCCCAGGTCTATCCAGCCCTTGGCCGTATCCACGTTGGTCTGGTACTGGGCGGTGGCGTTCAGGTCGTCACGGGCGGTAAGCACGCGATAGGTTCCGGCGGGATCGTCCGAGGGGCGGTTGATCTTTTTCTGGGTGGAGCCCTGCTCGTTGCTCTCCATATAGGCCGCCAGATTTCTCTGCATCTGGCCGACCATGTCGCTGTACATCATGCGCTGAGTGATGCGGATAGCCATACGCCCTCCCCTCGCGCCTACTGCTTGAGGCCGAGCAGGGTTTGCAGCATCTGGTCGGCGGTGGTGATCAGCTTGGCCGCCGCCGTGTAGGAGTGCTGGAACTTGATCAGGTTGCTCATTTCCTCATCCATGTTCACGCCCGACACCGAGGCTGTGCGCTCGGCCAGATCATCGGTCAGCGCGCCGTGGTATTCGGCGTTGGTTTTGGAAAGCCGGCGGTCAGCGCCCACGGTGGTGACCAGATTGGCGTAATACTGGGAGATGCTCTGGTTGTCCACAGTCTTCCAAAGCGTGGAGATGGTAACGGTTTTGTCGGCCAGCTTGCCTATCTCCGTGGCGGTGGCGTTGTCGCCCGCATTGGCCTGATGCTGACCGTTGACCTGCCCCGAAGCGATCAGATTGGTATTGCTGTGCACCTGGCTGTTCACCGCCAGATTGGAGGCATTGTCGCCGCTGAAAAAGGTATTGATGCCCAGGGCGGCCATCAGGCCCGTGCTGTCCACGCCCATGCCGAACTGCACATCCGCGCCCGGCGTGGTTTCAATGATCAGCTTGCCGTCCTGGATGCTGGCGTTGAGCGGCGTGACCACAGTGCCGTCAGTCTTGGTGACGCTCATGTTGTTGATGACGTCGCGCACGTTTTCCAGAGAATGGTGCGCGGGGTCAAAATTCACGCTTCCCGGAGGGTTGATGCCCGAAAAGTCCAGCATTTCGGATTCCAGATAGTCGCCGGTGGTCTTGTCGTAAAAATGAAAATTGACGTTGCCCGCCTGAAGCCTGTCTGAAAAGGGCAGAATGGCCTGAGCCGACCCCAGGGCCTGGCTGGCGTCCTCCACCTTCTGCTGGCCCTGTGCGTAATCCAGCATGCTCAGCCCCGTGCCCTGACTGTGGATGCGGTTCACCTCCCAGATCAGGGAGGAAGCCACGGCGTTGAGCTCGTCCATGTAGCGGCCGCAGTTGTCGTCGCGGATATTGTAGTACGCGGCCAGCTTGCCGCCGGTAAGCCGGTTCTGGTTGTCGGTGCCGTCAAAACGAACCTGCGGCGTGATGTTCTGCGGGCCGTGCGTGGGCTCAATCCAGTACAGGCCGCTCTTGGGCACTATGTCAAACTTGTCGCCGGCATGAAAATCAGTCGGACTGGTAAAGGAAATTTTCAGATCCTTGACCAGAACCGGGTCAACACTGCCATCTCCGTCATTGTCTGTAATGTCGAAATGCAGTTCCTGACCATTCTCGTCGCGCAGCCAGGTTTTGCCGCCGTCCAGAGAAACGCGGAACTGCGGCGGCGGCACGTCGCCCACATCGCCGCCAGTGACGATGTCCACCGTATATTCATGGCTGTCCGAGCCGTCGTACTTGACGGTTCCCGTATAGGCGGAATTGCCCATGACCCGGTCTTCAACCTGCGGCCCCATGACCCGCAGCTCATAGCTGGTCAGCTCGTCCACCAGGGGTTGCCCTGTGGTCAGCTGTACCCGAAAATCGCCCTTGCCGTTGTCGATGGTCTCCACATCGGCCAGGGTGGCCAGCTCGCGCACCAGTTGGTCGCGCTTGTCCAGCAGACTGTTGGGATTGCTGATGCCGTCCACGGTATTGGCGGTGATCTGCCGATTGAGGTCCGCGATGGATTTGGCGATATCGTTGATGCGATCCACGGTCTGGCCGATGGAGACATCCATTTCATTCTGGATGGCCTTGATGCCGTCCATCGTGCTGCCGAACATGTCGCTGAGATTGTCGGCATACGAAAGCAGACTCTCGCGGGTGGCCGTATCGTCCGGGCGCAGGGCCAGATCCTGCCAGGCGGTGAAAAATGCGTTCAGCGACGAGCTGAGGCCCGCGCGGTTGGACTCGTTGAAGATGTTCTCCAGCGAGGTCATAATGGTGTCCTGCTCGTCCCAGCGCGCGGAATTGGTGGACTGGCGCACATAAGAGCGTTCCAGAAAGGCGTCAAAAAAACGCATGATCTGCTGGGCGTTGACCCCCAGCCCCTGCGCGCCCGGCTTGGTCGCCGTAAGGCCGCCCGCGTCGCGCTGATCCACATACTGACGCGAGTAGCCTTCGGTATCCACATTGGCAAGGTTGTTGCCCGTGACCGAAATCCAGGCCTGGGAAGCGTTGAGGGCCGACTGGCCGATATTGAGCAGACCATTGAGCATGGCTTAGAGTCTCCCGGAAATGATGGCCGCCTGCGGATGGGCCTCAGGGCGCATGCCGCCCCTGCGGCCGTAAGTTTCCGCCCTGGGCGGCATGGCCTTGCTGGTCAGGGCCTGCAAGGTGCGGCTGCTCTGGTCCAGCAGCGCCAGCGAAAGCTGGGCGTTGCGCGATGCCTGGCGCGAAACCTGCTGTTCATAGGCGTCCACGGCGTGAAACAGCTCAAGCAGCGCCCCGCCCCGGGCCTCCGGCAGGGAGCGGGCGTATTCCGCTACGCGCACGCCGTTCAGCGCCCTGATGACCACGGCCTTTTCCACAGCCAGCTGGCGTATCAATTCCTGAATGGAAAACTCCTGCGCCACCACGCCATCCGTATCCCGCGACAGCAGAATGCGGTATTCCTCTTCCAGAAGATCGCGCAGCAGGGCAAGCGCCTTGTCCTGGCGGGACAAACTTTCCTGAATTATCTGGTACATAACGCCTCGCTTGGCCTTGAGAATCAGGGCGGCGGCCCGTCAGCGCCTTGCCGCGCCTCGGGCAGAAAGTGCCGCCCGACCTCAATCAAGCAAAATTCATGCCGTTTAGCCGCGCAAATCTCCGGCCGTCAGCGGCGGAATGCTGAATGAAGCCGCCGGGCCGCCGCCTGTCGCGCCTTGTTCCGCCGCCGACCGCGCGGTAAGCGGCGGCACGGCCTGCCCCGTGGCGGGCGCGGCATGGCCCTGGGCGCCCTGGCTCTGGGCCTGGGCCGCGTGGTAGGCGGCCAGTCCGGCGCCGGCGCGGCTGCCCGGTCCCGTGCCGTCCGCATTCAGGGTGCGGATCAGGTTTTGGCTGCGCCGGCCGCGTCCCTTTTGCGGAATATTGGTGGTATAGCGCACCGTGCGGTTCTGCGGGGCGGCCTCGGCGTTCCGGGCCTGCGTCTGCTCCTGATTTTGCGCCTGCGAACGGTTCTGGGCCGAAGAGGCGTCGGCCACGGCCTGTGTGGACAGCGTGGCCGCCTGAATGGCCGCGGCCGCAAGCGGGCTTTCCCCCGCGCCGGCAACCCGCGGCGGCACGGTGCTGGCGGCGGTCGCGCCCTGTTCCGCAACGGCGGGCCGTTCCACATTTTTGCCGGGCTGCCTCAAATGCCGCAGCGGGGGGCGCACGGCGTTGGGGCCAAGCTTGTCCCCAGCCTCGCGCTGGGCCATCCGGGCCAGTTCCAGACCGGAAAGGCCGTCCTGCCGCGCGCCGGCCGCCTTCTCCCGTGCGGGCGGGTTCAGCGCCTGCCGGGCGCGCAGAGCGGCCAAAGCCCGCTCCACTTCGGGATTGCTCAATATTTCGGCGTCCTGCTGGCCGCTTGTGGTACGCGCGGCCTCGGCCCGCGCCGCCGGAGCGCCAGCCGGATCATTGCCCTCCGCCACGCCTGTTTGCGGCGCAACGCCGTCATAGACGGAAGTTGCGACGCGTCCCGCATCAGCCGTCCGCCCCGTGGCGGACGCGCCGTTTGCGTCAGCCGCAACGCGCCCTTCCGCCGCCGGAGTCGCGGGCGTTTCCGGCAGAAGAGGCGCCGCCGAAGGCGTGAAGACCGCAGCGCGGCCAGGCCCAGCCGCGCTGCGGCTGGCGGAGACCAGATTGCGCGAAAGCTGTTCATACATCATATCCGCCAGACCGATGCCGCCGGCGGACGTCATTTTTTTGGACAGCTCCTGGTCATACATGTCCTGCCAGAACTGCTCTTCGCGTCCGTGCAGCAGGCCGTTCCTGGGCAGGGTATTGCGCATCTCCTGCCACATTTTCTGAATGAAGACCGATTCAAAGCCCTCGCAGGCTTCGCGCAATTTTTTGGCCTTGGCCTCAGGCGAAAGCCTTTTGCCGCGCAGGTCGCCCAGGCCGGCAAGCCGGGCCTGGAGATCGCGCCGTGAACTTTCGTTGGGCGCGCTTTCCGGCGCAATCATGGCCGAAACGGCATTGAAGGGCGCCGTCATCTCAGATCACCTCCAGTTCCGCATGCAATGAGCCCGAAACCTGCAGGCTGCGCAGGATGGAAATAAGGTCGCGGGGCGTGGCGCCGATGGCGTTCAGACCGTCCACCAGCTCTTGCAGGGTGGCCCCCTCCACCATTACCAGACGGCGATTCTCTTCGCGCACGTTGATATCCGTCTGCGGCGTGACCACTGTCTGCCCCTGCGAGAAGGGGCCGGGCTGCGAAACCTGCTCGTCTTCCCGCACGGTAATCTGAAGGTTGCCATGAGCCACGGCGGCGCGCGAAATGCGCACATCCCGGCCCAGCACCACGGTTCCGGTCTTTTCATCCACCACCACCTTGGCGGCGGTGTCCGGCGTCACTTCCAGGTTTTCCACCGAGGCCATCAACGGCACCAGGTTGTTTCTGTACTGCGGGGGCACATCCATGCTCACGCTCATGGAGTCCACGGCGCGGGCGTAAGGGCCGCCCATGGCCGCGTTGAGCCTCTCGGCAATCTGCTGGGCTGTGGAAAAATCGCCTACCCGCATATTCAGGGTCAGCTTGTCCTGCTGGTTGAACTCAAAGGGGATGGCCCGCTCCACAATGCCGCCGCCGGGGATCAGGCCCACGGTATTGACGTTCTTCTGGGCGCTTGCGGCCGCGCCCGAAACGGAAAAGCCGCCCACGGTCAGCGCGCCCTGCGCCAGGCAGTAGGTCTTGCCGTCCACGCCCTTGAGCGCGGTCTGCAAAAGCACGCCGCCCAGCAGCGAAGTGGCGTCGCCCACCGAGGATACGGTCACGTCCAGACGGCTGCCCGGCTTGGAGGATACCGGCATGCGCGCCGTAACCATGACCGAGGCCACGTTCTTGATCTTCAGGGCCGAGGAATTCACGCCGACGCCCATGCGATCCATCATGTTTTTCATGGAACTCAGGGTGAATACGGAATCTTTTTTGTCGCCGGTGCCGGCCAGGCCCACCACCAGGCCGTAGCCGATCAGCTGGTTGTCCCGCACGCCTGAGAAGGTGGCTATATCCTTGATGCGCACGGCCTGGGCGGGCAAAGCCCAGCACAGCAGCAAGGCCGCTACGGTCAGCCAGAGAACATAATGGCGGGTAATCGTCAATTTCATGGCGCATGCTCCTTGCCGGAGAACCGGCACAACCCATTATGCAGGAAGCATGCCTGAGCATGAAAAAAGCCGCCCCCTTGCGGAAGCGGCGAAATATGCGGGCACAGACCGAAGACGCCCAAAAGCGCGCCCCGGATATGCGGGCTATATCTGAAAAAGCCCCGGCTCTTCCCGAATCAGGCTGGCCGCGATGAGCCGGCTGTCGGGCCTGTAGGCGCCGTCGGCCACCTGAATGCGCAGGGATTCCACCTTGTCGGCGCGCACGTCAGGCGTATTTTGCGCGGTACGGCGGGCCTCGGTCAGCAAGAGGGCGTCCTGGGACACGCTCACCGTGTCGCCGCGCGCGGCATCGCTTTCGGCGCTTTCCGCCCTGTTCCGGCCACGCGCCTCGCCGCTCTTTCCCAACTCGGCGGCATAGGGTTCCGGCAAGGAAGCTGTCGTATTCTGAATTTCCATACTTCGTGCTCTCTGTCTGTCCGGCGCGGGATGCCCCGCTATTGACCGGACGGCTTTTCCAGCATGCTCTGGTCGACCTTCTGGCGCGTGATGCGCCAGAGCGCATGCCGCGTGCGGCGCTGCTCCTCTTCGCTCAAGGCGCGCGGCCCGTCGGGGCCTTCGCCCACAATGCGCAGCCTGCCGCCCGGCGGATAGGTGAACTGCACGTCCTGCCCCACAGCCTGCCCCAGCTCCTGACGAATTTCCTCCACCACCGGATTGTCGCTGCCGGTGAAGATCAGGCTGTCATACAGCTCTTGCGCCACTTTTTCCACATAGGCGCGGCGCTTGATGGACGGGTCGGGGTCTTGCGGTTCCCGCCCCTCGGCCAGAAGCCGGCGCACCCGGAAACGCGCCAGCCGGCGGGCCGCAAGCAATTGCTGCTCATAGCTTTGCAGCATGATGCGCATTTGCGTGGTGCTCGTCTCGCTCATGGCGTTTTCCGTCCCTGTTGTCTTTTTTCGACCTCTCGCCGGGAAACTTTAGACTTTTTTTATGTTTTTGGGCGATGCGGCGTCATATTTAATATAACATACTGAAATATATACAATATTTATTCATCTCGCCCGCCGGGCAGCGGCCCGCGCCAGGCTTTCCCCGCCCCGCCAGTATCAAGACTATCGGAAGAAAAGGCAAGGTCGGAACAGCCAGGAAACAGCGTTCGGGCCGGCGCGCCTCAACGCCGGTTGCGGGCCAGCACAAAACCCGCCGCCATCAGATTGAACAGGCCGAAAATGATCAGGTCGGCGCGCATGCCGCGCATAAAGCCGTCTATGTTGGCGATGCTCACGGCCTCCTGGCCCAGAAACAGGCTCAGGGTCAGGGTGATGATCACCATATTGCAAAGTTGCCCGCCGGTGCGCACGGCCCCGGTGAGGCCGGAGGCCTGCCCCACATGATCCGGCCCGGCGCTTTCCAGAATGATGGTGGTATTGGGCAGCGCGAACAGGCTCATGCCCACGCCCAGCAGGCATTGCGCGCCCAGCATCAGGCCCAGGTGCGAATCCAGCTGCAGAAAACCCGTCGCCATGAGTCCCAGACCGCAAAGGGCCACGCCCACGGCGCAGACATGGCCGGGGTTCCACCTGTTGCAGAGGCGCGCGGCCAGCGGCGTGGTCAGGGCCTGCATCACGGATTGCAGGGCCAGAAAAAAACCGGCCTGCCGCACGCTCATGCCGCGCCCCACCTGCAGATAGAGACTGAAAAAAAACAGCATGCCAAAAAAGGAACTGTAATTGACAAAGGCCGCCAGCGAAGAGAGGGCAAAAACCCGGTTGCGGGCCAGCAGGCGCAGATCCAGCAGAGGGTAGCGGCTTTTCAGCTCCAGCAGGCAAAAGACGACCAGCAAGAGCGCAAAGGCCCCCAGCAGGCTCCAGGCCAACGCCGGATTCCGGGCCAGCTCCGACGCGCCAAGGGTCAGGGCGGCCATGGCGCCGCCGTAAACGACGCAGCCGGGCCAGTCGAACGGCTGGCCCCTGGCCGTGCGCCATTCCAGCCTGACGCGGCATTTCATCAGCAAAAACGCGCCCGCGACAGCCAGAGCGTTACCCCAGAACAGCCAGCGCCAGCCCAGACAGCCGGCGATAAGCCCCGCCACCGGCGGGCCGCAGGCAATGCCCGCATAGACCGCCGCGCCGCTGATGCCCAGATAGGCGGCGCGTTGGCCCGGCGGAGCCGCCGAGGCCAGCAGGGCCAGCCCGCTGGCGTTGAACATGGCCCCGCCCATGCCCTGCACAAAGCGCAACATTAAAAAGAGCGACGTGGATTCAACACAGCCCAGCAGCGCCCCGGCCAGGGCGAACACGCCCGCGCCCCAGAGCCAGACGCGGCGGCGGCCGCAAATGTCGCCCAGACTGCCCGATGTCAGTTGAAAAACCGCCAGCCCCAGCGAATAGAAGGCCCCCACCAGACCAAGCTGGCGGGCGCTGGCGTGCAGGCTTTCGCCCAGGGGCGGCAGCACCGCGTTGACCCCGGCCAGCATGAACGGCATGAAAAACAGCGCCGTGCAGACGGCCAGCAGAAGACTGCGGTGTTCTTTTTCAATAGGCATGGCGCGGGATATAGCGCCAGCGGCGGCAACGGTCAACAGCCGCCCGTGGCGGGTTCTGACCGCCGCATGCCCGCTTCCTCGGCGATGCGCAGGCAGAGATCGCCCTTGTTCAGGGTATACAGGTGAATGCCGGGCGCGCCGCAATCCAGCAAGCGGCGTATCTGGCGCACGGCAAAGTCCAGTCCCGCGTCGCGCACGGCCTCGGCCCCGCCCTTGCGGTCGGCCTCCTCCAGGCTGAGGTAAAGCTTGCCCGGGATGTTGGCCCCGCACAACGAGAGCACCCGGCGCAGAGAATCGAAGCTCTGAATGGGCAGAATGCCCGGCACCACGGGCGTGTCCAGGCCCCTGGCCCGCAAGTCCGCCACCAGGGCTTCGTATTCGCGCACATCAAAGAAAAGCTGGCTCACGGCAAAGCCCGCCCCGGCGCGCAGCTTGTCCGCCGTGTGACGGCGATCCAGGGCAAAAGAGGGAGATTCGGGATGCGGCGCGGGATACACGGCCACGCCGATGCCCATATCCGGCTGGCGCTCGCGCGTAAAGGCCACCAGATCGACCGCGTGCTGAAAATAACCCTCTTTCCAGTCCCAGCGCCCGTCCATGGGAGGGTCGCCGCGCAGAGCCAGCACATTATCCACGCCGACGGCGCGCAAGTCCTTCAGAAAGACGGCGATGCTCTCGGGATCGGCCCCCACGCAGGTCAGATGGGCCATCGTTGTAAAACCGCGCCGCGCCAGTTCGGCGGTGACCGCCAGGGTGTTGCGCCGCCGCGCTCCCCCCGCGCCGTAGGTGACGGACGCAAACAGGGGATGGAGCGCGCGCAGTTGCTCCACTGTGGCGTAAAAGGACGGCAAATCCGCCTCAGCCGAGGGGGGAAAAAATTCCAGAGAAAAAAAAGGCCCTGTGGCGGCCTGAATCAGCGAACTTATCTGCATGTTCCGCTCCTTGCGCAGAGCCCGGCCCGTGGGGCCGTTTCGTGGCGTTGTGACAGTGAATATTGGTTATGTATATATCAAGATAAGCTGATATGTCAATGCCCCCGCGCGTTCCCGGCCTTGCCAAATGCCGGGCTTGGTCGTAAGGGAACAACATGCGCACGCTTTTTGAAGCAACAAACCGCTGTGCCGGCCGCATCGCAGCGCCGCTTGCACCGGCTTCAGCTCGGCCCCGCCCCCTCCCCCCCCGCGCCCGCCGCCGCGCGCTCGCGCAAGCCCTGATGCTGCTCTGCTGGCTGCTGCCGGCGGCAACCGTGAGCGCGGAGCACAGCCCGGCGGCGGCTCCGGACACGACGACAGACCTGCCGCCGGAAGACGCGGCGGAGCAGGCCCGCCCGTCGCCCGCTTCCGGGGCGGATAACGCCCCGCTTGCGCCGGCGGGGCGACACGGCGTGAACCCGGAAGGGCAACCGGCCTGGACAGAGCTGGAACCCGGCCTGGCTTTCGGCGAATTTCAGCTCGACGACAGCGAGGCCAGGCTCACGGCATTGCGCATTGACCCCGCCCGCTTCGACTTTCTGCTCTGCGCCAGCTCCCAGGATGGCCGCCCGGCCCGCGCCCTGGGCGACTGGGGCGAACAGTATGATCTCGCGGCCGCCATCAACGCCAGCATGTATCTGCCCGACGGCAGCACCAGCACCGGCTACATGCGCCAGGGCGAGCATCTCAACAACAAGCGCCTGGCGCAGCGTTTCGGCGCGTTTTTCGTGGCCGGGCCCGACAGCCCTGACCTGCCCCCCGCGGCCATTCTGGATCGGGACAATGCCGACTGGCGGCGGCTGATCGACCGCTATGCCCTGGTAGTCCAGAACTATCGGATGATCAGCGCCGAACGGCGCATCCTCTGGGCCCCGGGCGGGCCGCACTATTCCATATCCGCCGTGGCCCAGGACGGCGGCGGCCGGATTCTCTTTCTGCACTGCCGCGCGCCCGTGGAGGCGTACGCCTTTGCCCAGCAGTTGCTGCACCTGCCCCTGGACGTGCGCACGGTCATGTATGTGGAAGGCGGGGCCCAGGCCGGCCTGCTGGTGCGTTCCGCCTCGCTCAGGCGTGAGCTGGCCGGCAGCCATGCGCCCTCGTTTCTGGTGACCGGCAATCTCAAGGCACTTCTGCCCAATGTGCTGGGCGCGCGCCGCAAGGCCGCGAACGCCCCCGCGCCCCCGGCCGGCCGGCCCGCTTCTTCACATCAGTAAAATAGCCCTGAACAGCGCTTTACAAAAAAGCGTTTTTGCTCCAGACTCCATATGGGTATTTCGGTGAATGAATCCCCAGGGAACGCCGCCGAAAGACTTTCCAGCGGGCCACGCCCGCCGGCAGGTGTGCCGATTCGCCCCCTTGTGCGGGCCGGACAGCCTTTGCCCCATACGATTTTATGACATAGTGAGGATTATCATGCCGAATCAACTGGAAATCTATAAATGCCCCCATTGCGGCAACATTGTTGAAGTGCTGCACGGCGGCGGAGCCGAACTCGTCTGCTGTGGCGAAGCCATGAAGCTGATGAAAGAAGGCGCCACCGACGGCGCGCTGGAAAAGCATGTGCCGGTGATTGAAAAAGTGGACGACGGCTACAAGGTCAAGGTGGGCGGCGCGCCCCACCCCATGGAAGAAAAGCATTATATTGAATGGATCGAACTGCTGGCCGACGGCAGAAGCTATACCAAGTTCCTCAAGCCCGGCGACGCGCCCGAAGCCTTTTTCAAGGTTGACGCCGCCAGGGTGACCGCCCGTGAATACTGCAATCTGCACGGGCTCTGGAAGGCTGAAAACTAGAGCTTCTCTCGCTGTCGGCAGAGCATTTTCAATGTGAAAATGCTCTGATATCGCCTGCGCGGCGCGTCCGCGCTTATCATAAAGGAGAACCCTGATGCAGAAATACGTCTGTGGCGTTTGCGGCTATGAATATGATCCGGCGGAACATGACAACGTGCCCTTTGATCAGCTGCCTGATGACTGGGTCTGCCCGGTCTGCGGCGTGAGCAAGGACCAGTTCACCCCCGCCTAGGGCAAAGGCGCCCTGAACCTCTGATTGAGGTCTGTATTTTCGTCCTTTCCCCGCCTTGCCGGCCCGCCCGGCGGGCGGGGCTTTTCGTGACGGAACGCCCCTTTCCACCTTTGCAGTTTCTGGAGAACACACATGCAACCTGTTGAAATCAAAAAAGACATTTACTGGGTGGGCTGCGTCGATTACGACCACCGCGACTTTCATGGCTATTCCCGCTCGCCGGACGGCTCCACCTACAATGCCTATCTGATCAAAGATCAGAAAAACGTGCTGGTGGACACCGTGGCGCCGGGCTGCGCCGGCACGCTGCTCTGCCGCCTGGCCAAGACCCTCCCGCCCGAAAAGGTGGACTACATTATCTGCAACCACATGGAACTGGACCATGCGGGCGCTCTGGCCGAAGTGGCGGAGCGGATCAAGCCTGAAAAAATTTTCGTCTCCCAGACCGGGCTGAAATCCATGGCCGGCTATTTCGCGGGCCGCAACTGGCCCGTGCAGGCGGTGAAAAGCGGCGATACCCTGAACATCGGCAGCCGCAATATCGTGTTTCAGGAAACCCGCATGCTGCACTGGCCGGACAGCATGGTTTCCTATATCCCCGAAGAGAAGCTGCTGATCAGCAACGACATCTTCGGCCAGAACATTGCCGGCAGCGCCCGCTTTACGGACGACTTCGGGGATGAAGGCGAATTTGTGAAGCGGATCAAGGAATATTTCTACAACATTGTGCTGCCTTACTCCCCCATAGTGCTCAAGGCCCTGCCCGTGGTGGAAAAACTGGACATCGACATGATCGCCCCGGATCACGGCCTGATCCATCGCGGCGAAAAGGCCGTGCGCTTCATCATCGACATGTACCGCCGCATGGCCGAACAGAAGCCCCAGCAGCGCGCCCTGATTTTCTACGACACCATGTGGAAGTCCACAGAGCATATGGCCTATGCCGTGTGCAGCGGCCTGGAGGAAAACGGCGTGCCCGCGCGAATCATGTCCGTGAAGCACAACCACCACAGCGCCGTCATGACCGAGCTGGCCGATTGCGGCGCGGTGCTGGCCGGTTCGCCCACCCACAACAATACGGTGCTGCCCCTGGTGGCCGCGCAGCTCACCTATATGAAGGGGCTGCGGCCGCTCAACCGCGTGGGCGGGGCCTTCGGCTCTTACGGCTGGTCCGGCGAAGCGCCCAAATATCTCCAGGAACAACTGGCCGCCATGAATATGGAGATGCCCGCCGAACCCGTGAAGTGCAACTGGGCTCCAGACAAGGACGTGTTCCGCGCCTGCCACGAGCTGGGCAAAACCGTGGCCGAAGCGCTCAAAAAAAAATGTCAGGAAGGTTAGAGCTGTCAAACCGCTCTGGCGACAGCCTTGTCTGACGCCCGCGCCGAATGGGCGCCAGGCCGCGTTCCGAACGCGAAATGACGGCGGCGAAGTGATTGAAAACGGATATTTTCAATCAAAAAATGCTCCACGGGCAGGCCATGGCCCGGTTCGCGCGCACAGGCCGCCCGCAAACGGGCGGCTGACGCGCGCCGGTTTCAAGGCGCCTTGCCAGTGACGTTGCCAAGCGGTTTCAGAAAATCCAGATATGCCCAGTTATCATGCGCTTTCAGCATGCTAACTGGGCATATCCTCTTGCGCCATCCGCCGGCTCCCCTTGAAGCCGGAAAATCCGCTGGCAGGCATGGGCTTTTGGCAGGCCCGAGCCTAAAAGTCCAGCTTGAACTGCATGCCAAGCCCCAGCGCCGAATCGGGCTGGCTGTTGCTGGCGCTGTGCTCCCGGTTCTGCTCGTCCCTTATGATCAGTTCCGGCCCCACGCTGATGCTCAGAGCATCCCCGGCTTCCACATCCGCGAATGCCCGCACCACATGGCGGCTTTCCAGCGGCAGACTTTCGTCGGGCCGCGCGCCCTCCGCCGGCAGGCGTTCCCGCCAGGTGGAGGTTTCGTTTTCAACGCTGATGCCCAAGCCGCCTCTGGGTTTCTTCTCGTTTTCGTTGGCCGCGTTCAGGGCGTTGTCAATGCCCGACGCGGTATTCATGGCTTTTTTTCCGCCCACGGCCCTCTCGTGCAGGCGCTGCACAGGCATGCCGTCCCGCCAGAGGGCCGCATCGCGGTCGCCAGACTGGCCAAAAGCCCAGGCCGGGCCGTGCAGGGCCTTCCTTTTTCCGGCGGGGGCGGCGTCCCGCCTGCCCCATTCGCCTGCCCGTTCCGCCGCCGGAATATCCGAGCGCAGGCCGCAGATCAGAAACGCCAGCGCGGCGCAGGCCAGAATCACTTTTCTCTTCAGCATGACTGTTTCTACTTCAGCCGCCGCACTTCTGTAAAGGTCGACCGCGGAAACGCGTGTGCGCATTGAAGTCCACAGCCCGGATCAGGGCGCAAAACCCCGCCGAGCATGCGACGGGGCATTGCATCCGCGTTTCGGCGCGGCGTCAGAAGACCGCCGCCCCCGGCAGGCCGTCACCCCTTGTTCCTGGCGGCCTTGCCCGCGATCTGGTAGCGCCGCAGGGCTGACAGCTCGGCCTTGCGCAAGCGGATGGACTGGGGCGTCACTTCCACCAGTTCATCCTCGCGCACGAAGTGCAGGGCGTGCTCCAGGGTCATCTTTTTCACAGGCGTGAGAATGACGTTTTCATCCTTGCCCGCGGCGCGCAGGTTGGTGAGTTTCTTTTCCTTGGTGGCGTTAACGTCAATGTCGTTGTCGCGGTTGTGCTCGCCCACGATCATGCCCTCGTAGACCGGGTCGCCTGGCTCCACAAAGAGCGTGCCGCGCGGCTCCAGGTTGAAGAGGGCGTACGCCACGCCCACGCCGGGGCGGTCGGCCACGATGGAGCCGGAAAAGCGCGTGGGAAAGTCGCCGCGCCATTCCTCATAGCCTTCCAGATAGGAATTCATGATGCCCGTGCCCTTGGTGTCCGTGAGAAATTCGTCGCGATAGCCGATCAGCCCGCGCGACGGCACGGAAAACTCCAGCCGCACCCGGCCCGTGCCGTTATTGATGCAGTTGAGCATGCGGCCCTTGCGCTGGGCCAGCTTGTCCGTGACCACGCCCATGAAAACCTCGTCGCAGTCCACATACAGGCGCTCGATGGGCTCAAGGGTCTTGCCGGCGGCGTCTTTTTTCAGGATAACTTCGGGCCGTCCCACCGACAGTTCAAAGCCCTCCCGGCGCATGGTTTCGATGAGGATGGCCATCTGAAATTCGCCACGTCCCTTGACCAGAAACGCGTCACGGTCCGCTGTTTCCTCCACGCGAATGGCCACGTTGCGCAGGCTTTCCTTGATCAGACGCTCCTGAATGGCCCGGCTTTGCACGATTTTGCCCTCGCGGCCGGCCAGGGGCGACGTGTTGATGCCGAAGCGCATGGCCACGGTGGGTTCGTCCACCCGGATGCGCGGCAGGGCGCGCGGGCTCTCGCGGGTGCAGATGGTGTCGCCGATGGTCACATCCTCAATGCCGGCCAGCACCACGATGTCGCCGGGCCGGGCCTCTTCCACCTCGGAAAGCTGCAAGCCGTCGTACACCTGAAGCCGGGTGGCCCGCAGGGGGCGGGGCGCGCCGTCCTCGCCGACGCAGGCCAGGGCTTCCTTGGCGAAGACCCTGCCATGCATGATCCGGCCCACGGCCAGACGCCCCAGATACTCCGAATAGTCCAGATCAGCCACCAGCATCTGAAAGGGCTGCTCAGGGTCGTGGGCCGGGCCGGGCAGTCTGGTCAGAATGGTTTCAAACAGCGGGGACAAATCCTTCTGCGGGTCATCGAGATTGCGCATGGCCACGCCCGCGCGCCCGATGGCGTAGAGCACGGGAAATTCCAGTTGCTCCTCGCTGGCCCCCAGGTCAATGAACAGGTCATAGATTTCATTGAGCACTTCCTGGGGCCGGGCGTCCTTGCGGTCGATCTTGTTGATGACCACCACCACGGGCAGGCCGGCTTCCAGGGTTTTGCGCAGCACGAAACGGGTCTGGGGCAGGGGCCCTTCCGAAGAGTCAACCAGCAGAATGGCGCCGCTGGCCATGGACAGAGAGCGTTCCACCTCGCCGCCGAAGTCCGCGTGGCCCGGCGTGTCGATGATGTTGATCTTTACGCCTTTCCAGCGCACGGCGCAGTTTTTGGCGGCAATGGTGATGCCGCGCTCGCGTTCCAGATCCATTTTGTCCATAACGCGGTCGTCCACCCGCTGGTCGGCGCGAAATACGCCGCTCTGCTTGAAAAGGGCGTCCACCAGCGTGGTCTTGCCGTGATCGACATGGGCGATGATGGCCACATTGCGGAGAGAATCATTCTGCTGCATGGAAAAAACCTTACATTAGAAAAGAATGACAACGGCGGACAAAATGGTCCGCCGTGGGAGCCGCGCAAGCGTCCTGACGCCGACGCCCCGGAACATCGCGAATGGGGATGATCACCGGCCGCATGCTCTGAAAGAAGTTCGCCTTGTACGCGTTTTTCAGAGCTTTGTCACCAGCGAGCGCAGCAGCCGCGCCAGATTTTCGCCCGCGCGGCCGGCCACGGCAATGACCTCCGCCAGGGGCACGGGCGTCATGCAGTCCGGCAGATTCTTGTTGGAAAGGCAGGAAACGCCCAGCACCCGCATGCCCAGATGGCGCGCCGCGATAACCTCCAGCACGGTGCTCATGCCCACGGCGTCGGCCCCCCATTGGCGGTACATGCGCGTTTCCGCCGGGCTTTCCATTTCAGGCCCGCGCACGCCGATATAAACCCCGCGCTCCAGGCGAATGCCCAGCGCCCCCGCCGTTTCCAGGGCCAGCATTTGCAGGGCGTGGTCAAAGGGCGCGCTCATGTCTGGAAAGCGCTCTCCCCAGGCCGCGCAGTTGGGGCCGGTCAGAGGCGACACGCCGGTGTGGTTGATCTGGTCGGCCATGCACATCAGGCTTCCGGCCTCGAATCGCGGGTTCAGCGCCCCGGCGGCATTGGTGATGATCAGCGTCCTGACGCCCAGCCCGGCCATGACCCTCACCCCCATGCAGACTTCGCCCGGGCTTCTGCCCTCGTACAAATGGCAGCGACCCTGCTGGGCCAGCACCGGCACGCCGTTCAGCCAGCCCCGCACAAAGGCCCCCTGGTGCGAATCCACGCCGGGCAACGGAAAGCCGGGCAAACCGGCGAAGGGCACGCGCACGCCCGGCGCGCCCCCGGCCGTCGGGCCGTTCGGGCGTCCGGTCAGCAGCCCGGCGGCCAGACCGGAAAGGCCGGTGCCAAGAATCAGCCCCAGCGGCGGTTTTTCATCCGGCGCCGCGGCGGGCAGCGCGGCCCGTAAGGCGTCAACGGCAAGCTGGACTTCTTGCGGATTTTGCATAAGATTATCTCTCGACTTCTGGCAGTTTTCGGGTCGCCGTACGGCCCATCCACTATAGCCCGCCCGTTGCCCGTTCACAAGGGCGTGAGGGGCGACGCGAAGGAAAGGATATTCCCGGGGGAATGGCTTGAACAAGGCTCAGGACAGCAGCAAAAAGAGGGCCGCCAAGGACGCGGCCGCGGAAATCACGTTGAGCGGCCACAAGGTTCTGGTGGCCAACCGGGGCGAAATCGCCATGCGCATCATGCGGGCCTGCCGCAAGCTGGGTGTTGCCTTTACGGCCATCTATACCGCCGAGGACGCGGCCTCCGGCCATGTGCGCCTGGCCCGCGAGGAAGGCGGCGAAAAAAGTCTCTTCCGCATCTCTTCCTACCACGACGCCAACGAGCTGATGGCCGTGGCCGACGAGGCGGGATGCACCGCGGTGCATCCGGGCTACGGTTTTTTCGCCGAGGATTTCCGCTTTGCCCGGCGGGTCGCCAAGCGCGACCGCAAACTGATATTCATCGGCCCTTCCTGGAAAATCATCCGCGAACTGGGCGACAAGATCAACACCAAGCGTCTGGCGCGCAGCCTGGGCGTGCCCACGGTGCCCGGGTCGGACCGGCCCATCTATGACGAGATGGAGGCCGAACGCATCGCCAAGTCGGTCTTTGAATTTCAGGAGCAGCAGGGCATCCGGCGTCCGCTGGTGCTGGTCAAGGCTTCGGCCGGCGGCGGCGGCATGGGCATTGAGGAGGTGTATGATCCGGATCAGTTCCGTTCGGTTTACCGGCGCATACGCAATTACGCCATGCGCCAGTTCAAGGACGAAGGCGTGCTCATCGAGCAGCGCATCACCGACTTCAACCACCTGGAAGTGCAGATAGTTTCTGACCGTTCGGGCGCAAACCCCGTGCATTTCGGCACGCGCAACTGCTCCATCCAGTCCACGGGCCTGCAAAAGCGCGTCGAGGTCGCGCCCGGTTTCGCGCCGGACGAGTTGGAGTACACCTTCAACGCGGGCCGCGTGCTCACGAACATTGTGGACTACTCGCTGGCCATGGCCCGCAAGGTGGGTTACGACAATGTGGGCACCTGGGAATGGATCGTCACCCGCAAGGGCGAGCCCTTCCTGATGGAAGTCAACACCCGCATTCAGGTGGAAAACGGCGTTTCGGCCCGCATCTCGCATGTGCGCGGCAAGCCGGGCGTGGATCTTATCGCCGAGCAGATCCGTATCGGCCTGGGGCAGCCTCTGGGCTACAGCCAGGCGGACATCGCCTCTGAAGGCGTGGGCATTGAATATCGCCTCATTGCCGAAGACCCGGACAACAGCTTCACCCCCTGGGTGGGCCGTATCGAGCGCTTCCAGTGGAAAGACCAGCCCTGGCTGACCATGCTGACCCATGTGCCCCGTGACGAACCGTACGAAATCCCCACTGAATTTGACCCCAATCTGGCCCTGGCCATCATCTGGGGCAAGGATCTGGACGAAGTCAAGGCGCGCGGGCTGGAGTTTCTGAACACGCTGCGTCTGGAAGGCCGCAACGGCGCGGGCGAGCCCCTCAAATCCAACGTGGAATTTCTGAAAGCCAACACCGGACGCATTCTGCTTTTTTAACCGCAACCGGGTTTTCCGTATGCACGGCGCTTCTCTTTCGCCCCATTGCGCGGCCTGCCCCTTCAAACGCGAGGAAAGGCTCTGCTGCGTTCCCGGCGGCAAACACCCGCCGGACTGCCCCTCGGCGACCTGCCGCGACCTGGTGGAACAAAGCCGCCAGGCTTACGCCAGGCCCGACATCCGGCATTTCGCGCGCCAGGCCGCCAGGGTGGAGCGGCGCAGCTACATCCTGACGGCCGGCGGCGGGCGCATGCCCTGCCGCCCCCGCATTCTTGAAATCGTGGCCTTTGCCAGGGCAATGGGCTATCAGCGCCTAGGGCTGCTCTTTTGCATCGGCCTGCGGCGCGAAGCCGCGGGCGCGGCGGAAATATTCAAGGCTCAGGGCCTGGAGGTTGTTTCCGCGATCTGCAAGGCGGGCGGCCTGTCCAAAAGCGAACTGGGCCTGACGGGCGATGACCTGCTCAATCCGGAACAGCCGGAAAGCATGTGCAATCCGCTGCTTCAGGCCGAACTGATGAACCGCTCCCAGGTGGACTTCAACATACTGCTGGGCCTCTGCGTGGGGCACGACACTCTGGCCCTGCGCCATCTGGAGGCCCCGGCCACGGTGCTGGCCGTCAAAGACCGCATGCTGGGGCATAATCCGCTGGCCGCTGTCCAGTGCAGCGACAGCTATTTCAACTACCTCAAGACACCGATGTAACCGGCGCACCCCCACACTATGGACAACACTATTGAAAAACGCATCCAAAGCCTGCGCGACAGACTGACCTACATGCAGGACATCTTCGCGGGCAAGCACAAGGATAACGCGGCCCTGCTGGAAGAGCGGCTCTCGGCTTTCGCCGAGCGCGCCCGCGCCGGTTCGCTCAACGACCCCCATGCGGAGCTCTCCACGGTTGAAGACCTGTTCGCCTATGTGGAACGCCGGCTGGAAAGCGGCGTCACGCCCATGGACAGGGTGCGCATCGTGCGCCATCCCCAGCGCATCTGCCTGCGGGACATTCTGGAAAACGTCTATGACAATTTCACGGAAGTGGGCGGCCAGGACGAGCACAGCCTGGACCCCAGCATGCTCATCGCCCGCGCGGTGATCACCCGCCGCCGGGGCAAAAAAACCTATACCCAGTCGGTCATGGTCATCGGACAGGAAAAGGGGCACGGCGCGGAGTTTCGCAACGGCGGTTCCGTCAAGCCCTGGGGCAACGCCAAGGCCCTCCAGTACATGCGCGTGGCCGAAACCGAGGGCATTCCCATCCACGCCTATATTTTCACGCCCGGTTCCTTTCCTCTGGAGGACTACCCCGGCGCTGCCCAGCAGATCGCCCGCAACATTTACGGCATGGCGGGCCTGCGCGTGCCCATCGTGGCCGTCATTTCCGAGGGCGGCTCCGGCGGGGCCGAGGCCATCGGCCTGGCGGACAGGCGTCTGATGCTCTCGCACGGCTATTATTCCGTCATCTCGCCGGAGGGCGGGGCGGCCATCGAGGGGCGGCTCAAGGCCGGACAGCGCGCCACGCCCGAGCTCATCGAGCATTGCGCCGAAAACCTGCGCATCACGGCTCAGGACAATCTGCGCTTCGGCTACATCGACCACATTGTGCAGGAGCCGCCCCTGGGCGCGCGCCCCTGGCATTTCGACTTTTTCCGCCATCTGCGCCAGGAGGTCATCCGTGCCACCGACGAGGTGGTCATCTCCACCCGCAGGCTGCCCGTGTTTCGCGGTCTGGCGCTTTCGCGCCATCGCAACCCCGAGGCCGATCTGGATGAACTGCATATTCGCTGGGGCCTGTCCGCGACGGCCAAAGACCGCCTGTGCGAGCGCCGCCAGCAGAAGTTTCTGCGTCTCTCGCGGCAGGCCGCGCGCGACCGCCGCCCCTTCCTGACCAAGACCGCCGCCGCCTTCTGGGACTGGTTTTCCAAGCCCTGGGTCAGCTTCAAGTACGATTTCTATCGCAAGCACCAGCGGCAGATACGAAGCTTTATGGAAGAGATGGACAATGAATGGGAGATGTTCAAAAACCGCCTGTTCGCCCCCTGGCGCAAGCTGACCCGCAACCTGCCCAGCCGGACGGACAACAGGGCCAGGGAGCTCACCGCCCTTTCGGCCTGGTCCGAAGATTCGCGCCGCCACAAGTGGAACTACCTTTCGCCGCGTTACAAGATTGACCGCACCCTGACCTGTCCCAACAGCGCCTCGTACGGTTGCCCCGACCTCTGGGGCCCTGATCTGTTCGCGGAATTCGCGGGCGTGTGCAGCCACTGCGGCTACCACTTCCCCATGGAGCCCGAATGGTATGTGAAAAACGTCTTTGACCCGGGTTCGGTCTTTGAGTTCAACAGTGAAATCGAGGCGGGCAATCCTCTGGACTTTCCCGCTTTTGCCGAACGCATCGCCGAGGCGCAGAAAAAAACCGGGGCCAAAAGCGGCTGCATGACCTTTGAAGCCCGCATTGACAATATCAAGATGGTGGTGGCCATGCTTATGGGCACCTTCCGGGGCGGCTCCGTGGGCGCGGCCGAGGGCTATAAGTTCGTGGAGGCCGCGCAGCGCGCCGCCAAAAAGCGCTATCCCTTCCTGGCTTATGTGCACGGCACGGCGGGCATCCGCATTCAGGAGGGCACCCACGGCGTGATCCAGATGCCGCGCTGCACCGTGGCCGTGCGGCGCTACATCGAATCCGGCGGCCTGTACATGGTGCTTTACGACACCAATTCCTTCGCCGGGCCAGTGGCCAGCTTTCTGGGGTGTTCGCCCTATCAGTTCGCGGTGCGCTCCTCCAATATCGGCTTTGCCGGACCGGGCGTCATCAAGGAGACCACGGGCATGGACATTCCGCCCAAGTACCACCGCTCTTATCGCGCCCTGTCGCGCGGCCACATTCAGGGAATCTGGGACCGGAGGCAGATCAGGGGCAACCTCAAGCAGGCCCTGCTCACCATTGGCGGCAGAAATTTGTATTATCGCTGACACGCGCTCTGGAAAGCCGGTGTCGCACAAAAATATTGCCAAACAGTCACTGCCGCCGCCCGCAAGGCGGCCTGCGCCGCCAGCGGCTGCCGCATTCAAGGCATCCGGGAAGGGCGTCGCCATTGGCGGCAGAAATTTGTATTGTCGGCAACCTTGAATCGGGGCTTTGCTCCTGTTTCAACAGAGGCGCGCCGCCCCCGCGTCCGGCCGGTATGGCGCCGCCGCGCGACGCAAGAGGCGCGGGAGTCCGGGAAATCATTCTCCCCGGACGGGCTTTGGGCGTTGCGCCCCAAAAGAGAACCTACGGACAAAAAATGATTGATATTTCCGCTCTGCTGGATGAAATCAAGGCCTCGCCCTACCGCGAGATAGTCATCGCCACGCCCCATACCGGGCGCGTCACTTTCGCCGGTCTGCAAACCGGCGACAAGGTCGTGGGCCCCCAGGGCCAGTGGAAGGAAAAACCCGGCACCCAGATTGCCACTCTGGAGCGCGAGCGCAACCCAAAGCCCATCTGCGCGCCGGAAAAAGGCGAAATCAGCGTGCTGCACAGCGAACTGGAAGGCTGCTTCGTGGAGGCGGGCACGCCTTTGGCGGTGCTGCGCCACATGCTCACCCGCGAGGAGGTGCAGCGGGTCATCCTGCAAAAGGCCCTGCACCTCTTCCGCGCGCCGGAGCGCGCCAAATACTATTTCACGCCCGAAGTGGACAAAAAGATACGCGCATCGGACGCCCATTCCGTGACGGTGCGGGACGGCATGGAGCTGCTGATCATGTCGCGCATGAAGCGCGAGGTGCCCCTGCACTACACGGGCCCGGACGGCGTCATCTACGCCGTCTACTTCAAGTACAACGAAAATATGGATACGGGCGCGCCGCTCATCGGCGTCTGCCCGCAAAATCAGCTTCCCGCCATTCAGGACGTGATCATGCGCGTCCAGACCGAATGGACGGAAAAAGAGTAGCGACGCGGCATGCCGCTCAACCTTTCTAAGGATACGCCGTGAAAAGACAAAAGCCGCTTTTCACGTTGCATGAGGGGCAAAAGCCTCTTGGGGCATGGAGCTGATTTATTCACAGAACAAATCAGCGGTTTCTTACAATATGGCATGTCATTATGGGAAAAGCACTGCAAATCCGGGTCAGCGCCGTGACCTGGAATGAGGATCTGCTGGAAAAACTCTGGCCGCGACTGAGCGAGCTGGCTTTCAGCGTGCCCGTCAGACACGAAAAACGCGGCGTGCTGGAAATGGTGCGCGCACTGGACGAGGGCCTGACCTTCATGAAATAGTCCAATGCCCGCCGGGAGGCGCTGGGGCGGGGCATTCGCGAGGCCGCGCGCCTGAAGCGAGATATTGAAAACGCTCTGGCCGACTGGCAGCCGCGCGAGGCCAACGCCCTGAGCGATCAACTGGAAGATGTGCTGGATCAGCTGGAGCAGGCATTCGTGGCCTGAGCCGGCGTCAGCCCCTGAATCCGTATTCATCCGGGAGCACAGCAATGCTGAATAAAGTCATGATTATCGGCCGTCTGGGCCGCGACCCCGAACTGCGTTATACCCAGAGCGGCTCGCCGGTGGCCAGCCTGAATGTGGCCACCGACGAATCCTACACCGACCGTGACGGCAACAAGGTGGAACGCACCGAATGGCACCGCGTGTCGGTATTCCAGCGCCAGGCCGAAAACTGCGCCAACTATCTTTCCAAGGGCAGTCTTGTGTATGTGGAGGGCAGCCTGCAAACCCGCAAATGGCAGGACCAGCAGGGGCAGGATCGCTACACGACGGAAATCAAGGCCCAGCGCGTGCAGTTTCTGGATCGCAAGGGCGCGGGACAGGGCGGTTATGAAGATGAGTACGCGGGCGCGCCCGCCGGCGGCGCGCCCCGGCAGGCCCCCCGCGCTCAAAGCGGCGGACAGGGCGGCCAGCGCAACCAAGGCGGCCAGACGCCGCAACGTCATGCGCCGCGCCAGCAGCCCCAGGAGGACGATCTGGGCCCGGCCTTCCCCTCGGAAGCCTCCAATATGGACGAAGTGCCCTTTTAAAACCCATTGTCTTTGCAAAAGGCATGAGCTTCCGGCGGCCGCGAGAGCGGACGCCCGCGCCCGCCGCGCCTGAAAAGCGAGTTTTTCAGGCGCTTGCCCCACTCCGCGGGGAAATGCCGCGTCGCTTTTGAAAGTGTGGCTTGCCAAAGCGCATAGCCCAGAGCGGGCATTGCCAACGCGCTGCCGGTTTGAGACGCGGCGGCTTGCGCAATGCCGCATGATTACAGTCAGCCTTTTTCGCGGCGGCTGCCGGCAGCTCACTTTAGAGCCAGACCCTGTTACTGCGCTGCTGGTCAGGTGTGCTGCCGGCTGTGTTCCGCCCTTGGCTCCGCTTCGGCGGCGAGCGAAAAATCTCCCTTTTGCCGACAAACAAAATCCATGACGTCTTTTTATAAGGCCTGAGCCTAAAAGCCCTCGCGCGGCATACACAAAAGCATGGGCGTCGGCCCGCGCGCTGTCCGCAAGGTCGTCGCGCGGGCTTTTTTGCATGCCTGCGTCGAGACGGCAAAAGCAGCCACAAAAAATTCCTGAAGGTGGTTGACTTTTTGTTAGATTATTCACAAGATGTGTACAGGAACAGCCCCTTTCCGACCGACCTGGATTTGTCCGGCGCGGTGAGGCTTTCATAACCAAAACACGGAGGATTTCGCGATGTCCAAACTGGTACCCCCGCATGGCGGCAAAGGCCTGGTGTGTTGCCTGCTGGAAGGCAAGGCCTTGGAAGATGAAAAGAAAAAAGCCGCCGGCCTGAAGCAGATCGAGATTTCTTCCCGCGCCAAGGGCGACCTGATCATGATGGGCATTGGCGGTTTTTCGCCCCTGACCGGCTTCATGGGCAAGGCTGACTGGAAAAGCGTGTGCGAAAAGATGCTGCTCGCCGACGGCACTTTCTGGCCCGTGCCGGTGACCCTCGACATCTCCGCCGAAGACGCCAAAGATCTGAAGCCTGGTCAGGAAGTGGCCCTCGTCCGCAAGGGCGAAATCATGGCCACCATGAAGGTGGAAGAAATCTACGAGATGACTGAAGCCGACAAGAAATGGGAATGCGAACTGGTCTTCAAGGGCGAAGGCCCGGACTCCGAAAAATTCTGGGAAGTGGCCCCCAATGACCACCCCGGCGTCAAAATGGTGCTGGCCCAGAAAGAATACAACATTGCCGGTCCGGTGAAGGTGCTCTCGCAGGGCGAATTCCCCAAAAAGTTCCCCGGCGTGTACATGACCCCCGCCCAGCTGCGCGAAAAAATGGACGAACGCGGCTGGCAGAAAGTGGCCGCCCTGCAGTTGCGCAACCCCATGCACCGCTCGCACGAATATCTGGCCAAAATCGGTGTGGAAGTCTGCGACGGCGTGGTCATCCACTCTCTGGTGGGTTCTCTGAAACCCGGCGACATTCCGGCCGAAGTGCGCGTGAAGTGCATTGACACCCTGGTGGACAAATATTTTGTCAAAGACTTTGTGATCCAGGCCGGCTATCCGCTGGACATGCGCTATGCCGGCCCGCGTGAAGCCCTGCTGCACGCCACCTTCCGTCAGAACTACGGCATCAACAACCTGCTGGTGGGCCGCGACCACGCCGGCGTGGGCGACTTCTACGGCATGTTTGAAGCCCAGGAAATCTTCCGCAAGATGCCTGTGCCCGCCGAGGAAGGCAAACGCCTGCTCTGCGCGCCCCTGAACATCGACTGGACCTTCTACTGCAAAAAGTGCGACGGCATGGCCTCCATGCGCACCTGCCCGCACAGCAAGGAAGACCGCGTTATTCTGTCGGGCACCAAGCTGCGCAAGATGCTCTCCGAAGGCGCGGAAGTGCCGGATCACTTTGGCCGCGAAGAAGTGCTCGCCATCCTGCGCGAATACTATTCCGGTCTGACCGAAAAGGTGGAAATCAAGATGCAGCGCGCCGCTGCCGGCACCACCATGTAGTGAACCGCCTCCATATGATAAAAAAGGGCGCCCTTCGGGGCGTCCTTTTTTTATTGATGACAAGCCGCCTTGCGGTGTTTGCTCCGTCCAGACCGCCGCAGAGGCTTGAGCGGCGTGGAAGCCGGCTTCATCCAGCGCCGCCGGAGGCCCGCGCATGAGCGTTGCGGGCCTGTCGCCGCATGCGCTGATAACGCCGCAAGGTGCGGAAGAGGCCGCAAGTCAGTCCCGCCCTGGGCGGGCGCTATTTTTTGTGCAGCATGATATCCAGAATCACCTTGTCCGTCTCGCGCATGCCAGTGGAGCCGAGCCGGCCCAGATTGGCGATGCAGGTTTCAATATCCTCATCCACAATGCCTTCGTTGCCGGGCACGGCGGAGCCTTCCAGCGCCAGCATCACGGCCTGGATGCCCGCGCCCACGGCCGAAGCCACCTTGAGCGCGCAGGAACTTTTGGCCCCGTCGCAGATCATGCCCGCCATATTGCCCACCATGTTGCGCACGGTCATTTCCATTTCCCGCAGGCCGCCGCCCAGCAGCAGGGCGATGCCGCAGGCCGCGGCCGTGCCCGCAGCCATGGCCCCGCAGTGGGCCGACAGCCGCCCCAGGTGGCGCTTGATGTGAATGGAGGTCAGATGGCTCATGATCAGGGCGCGGGCCAGTTCCTCGTCGCTCTTTTCCTGGCGGATGGCGCAGGCCACCACCGGCATGGTGCAGGTAATGCCCTGGTTGCCGCTGCCGGAATTGCTCATGACCGGCATCATCACCCCGGCCATGCGCGCGTCCGCGGCCGCCGCCGTAAGCTTGATCGCAAAAGTGGGCATGTCGTCGGCCAGGATGCGCCGCCGCACCTGGTCGTCCATGCTCTTGCCCACGGCCAGGCCGTACTGGCGGTTCAGGCCTTCCTCGGCCACCCGGCGATTCATGCGCGCGGCCTCCAGAATAAAGGCTATATCCTTCAGCGGAGCCGTGGTGGCGAAGTCGTAAATGCCGGCCATGGTCAGGGGCCAGCCAGCGCCATCGGTCTGGCTTGTCGTCGCGGCGTCCTTCTTTTCAAAAATCAGCGTTCCGTCGCGCCAGACCCTGGTGATGTTGGCGTGGCTGTCCCTCAATTCGACCCTGGCCGTATGCCCGGCGGCAACGGCGGTGACCGAGCAGTACAGCAGCAGGTCATTGTCCGGCAGTTGCAGCTCCACCTGACCGGCTTTGATCATGGCCCTGGCGGCCTCCACCTGGCCGGACGTCAGATCGCGCAGGCATTCCAGCCCCAGCGCGCTTTTGCCGCCCAGCGCGCCGGCCGCCGCCGCGATGTGCAGGCCCGCCTCTCCGACGCCGGGCACCATCACCCCCATGCCGTTCTTGAGCAGGTTGGCGCTGACCTCCACATGCAGGCTTTCGGGCGCGGTCGCCAGCGTTTCGGCGGCCCTGGCCGCCGTGAGAGCCACGGCGACAGGCTCGGTGCAGCCCAGGGCGGGCACCACCTCCTGGTGGATCAGGTCAAGAAAGGCTGCGCTCATGCGTTCTCCGAACCCTCCGAATGCTGCATGGCCCCCAGTTTGCCGTGACGGTTGAAAATGCCCTCCAGCATGAGGGTCAGAGCGCCGTCGCCGGTGACGTTGCAGGCCGTGCCGAAGCTGTCTTGCAGGGCAAAGATGGCGATAAGCAGAGCCACGCCGGTCTGGTCAAAGCCCAGCACGCCGGTCACGATGCCCAGCGAGGCCACCACCGTGCCGCCGGGCACGCCGGGCGCGCCCACGGCAAAAATGCCCAGCAGCACGCAGAAAAGCGTCATGACGCCCAGCGAGGGCAGCGCGCCGTACAAAATCAGGCTGATGGTCATGACAAAAAAGGTTTCCGTGAGCACCGAACCGCAAAGATGCACCGTGGCCCCCAGGGGCACCATAAATTCCACCATGGTACGGCTGAGCACCGGCGAGCGGCGCGCGCACTCCAGGGCCACGGGCAGCGTCGCGGCGCTGGACATGGTGCCCACGGCGGTAATATAGGCGGGCGTATAATAACGGAAAACCTGGGAAGGATCGCGGCCCGACAACACGCCGCCAATGCTGTAGAGCACGGCCAGCCAGACAAAGTGGCCAAAAATCGCCAGCGCCACCATCGTCACGAAAATGGGCAGATGTCTGGTCAGCGAGCCCTCATAGGCCAGCCCCATGAAGGAAAGACCCACGAAGAAGGGCAGAATGGGAATCATCACCCGTGTCACCAGCCAGGTCATGACCCGCTCCAGTTCGGCAAAAACCTTGCCCAGCATTTCCGATCTGGTCCAGGCGATGGCCACGCCGAAAAACAGAGCTGTGACCAGCGCGCTCATGACGCTGAACAGGGGCGGAATATCCAGGCGAAAGACCATCTCCGGCAGCTTGCGCAGGGTTTCCGTCTCTGTGGCGATGGAAAGATAGGGAATGATCAGGTAGCCGGAAGACATGGAAAACAGAGCCGCGCCCAGCGAAGAGGCGTAGGCCAGACACACGGCCACCATCAGGATTTTGCTGGCGTTCTGCCCCAGACGCACGATGGCCGGGGTGATAAAGCCCACAATGACCAGCGGCACCAGGAAGAAAATGATCTGACCGAAAATGTGCCGCAGCGAAACCGCCACATCCATAACGGCCTCATTGGCCGCGAAGCCCAGCAGAGCGCCGGCCACAAGCCCGGCCAGCAGCTTGAGAATAAGCGAAACATCACCGATCTTGGCCATCCTGATCCTCCGCGATGTTGAGAATGACGGGGCGTCTGAAAAATGCGCCGCGAACCCGGCATTTTCACCGTCGGGCTGCCTTTCGTATACGCCAGGGGGGGCCTGACTCGCAACAGTCAAAAATCTATCGGGAATGAGAGAACGCGCGGGAACGAGGCGCTTACTCCAGAATATAGCGCATGGGGTTCACCGGCACGCCGTTGAGCCGCACCTCGTAATGCAGGTGCGGGCCGGTGGTGCGGCCCGTCATGCCGATATAGCCGATGGTTTCGCCACGCTTGACCCATTGGCCGGGCTGCACCGTACAACGCTGCATATGCCCGTACTTGGTGACGATGCCGCCGCCGTGGTTGATCTCCACACTGTTGCCGTAGGCTCCGTCGCGCGCGGCCAGAGTTACCGTGCCATGGGCCGAGGCCACAATGGGCGTGCCTATGCGATTGCTGATGTCCAGCCCCTTGTGAAACTGGCCGCCCCCGCCGCCAAAAGGCGAGCGGCGCATGCCGAAACTGGAGGAAACAAAGCCCACCGCCGGCCAGATGGAGGGCATGGAGGCCAGAGCGTCGCGGTTTTCGCGCAGGGCGCGCAGCAGGTCCTGCTGCCGTACTTCCTCCAGACGCGCGGATTCGGAAAGGCTGGAGAGAAAGTTCTGCATCTTGCGCGCGGCCAGCTCCTGCCGGTGCAGGGGCAGATAGACGCGTGAGAAGTCGCCAGGCGCGACGCCCACCTCGGCGGGGTCTTTCTCCATGTTCATCATCATCCGCAGCTTGGAATCAAAACGCTGCACGCGCTGCAAATCCTGGCTGACGGAGGTGATTCGCCCGGCGAGGTTGACAAGCTGGCGGCGCTGCTCCTCAATGACGCGCTGGGCGTTATTGAGGCTTTCATCCAGATGGCGCGCCTGCAGCCAGGCCCGCCAAAGCCAGACGTTGCAGACAATGAGAACAAGAACCAGCAGACAGGCGGTAAAGCCAAACCAGCCGCGCATCCGCAGGTTGCGGCTGCCGCTGCGTCCTTCCTTGAAGATGACGATATGGTATTTGCCGAGCAGCATGAATCAGATATTTTAGATTGCGCTCCGCCCGCTGTCAATGCGGCGTCGGTGCGAACCCCGAAGAATCCGCTTTCAGCGCTGTTGTGGCGCGGGCGGCAAGGCCAGCCGCCTGTCTGCTGACAAGCCCGCGGGGGATGTGTATAGTGCCCCGCAACCCGCCGGCCCGCGCGGGCCGGCCCCGCAGCAAGGAGAACCCCCATGCAGGAACACACGCCCGCGACCTCCCCCGGCGCGTCGCCCGCCTCCGGCGACCCGGCCCGACAGGCCTTGCGAAATTTTCTGCCCGAATTTTACGCCGCTGTGGGTGAATTTGAAGACCTCAAGGTCATGCCGGGCCTCAGCCCGGAGGCGGTGACGGCTCTGGAAACAAAGCTGGATTTCAGCTTTTCCCAAGGGCTCAGGGAACTGCTGACCCATTGCGCAGCCATTTCCATGGCGGGCCTGTCCGTAAAGGCCGCCGAGTTCGGCCCCATTGTCATGCCCGGTTCCGACGCGCTGATCATCGGCGAATTTTATCTTCACAATCCTGGCGACCGCCTGCTCATGCTGCCTGATGATCCTTCCGTCTATTATCTGGAACAACGCAACGGCGCCATCACCAAAATGGCTGACGACATAGCCGGCTTTTTCAACAGAACGCTCTTGAAATACCTGTATTCCGGCTAATGTCTGATTGCGAAAAAACGTGGTTTTTCGCTCACTCGCGGCGGCCGCGCCGCCGCAAAACCCTTGCGGGTTTTGTAGCGTCTGCTTTTGCAAGTAGACGCGGGACGCGTATTCACATCTCCGCCAGGGAAAAAGGCTTTTCATGAAAGGAATGCGCTCTTGCGCGCCTGACCGAAAGAAAAAGCCTTTTTGACGCGGGCAGAAGACAAAAGAGCCGTAGTGCGAACACGCTCTACAGGGAGTCTGGGCCGCTTTCCCCCTTCGGCAGACAGCGCTTGCCGGTCAGGGAGAGTATGTCGATACGTATGACGCCCACCCGGCGGACAGCGCTTTCCGGCGCGGGGCGCGGGCAAAGGGCGGCATAGCGCTCGGCCAGGCTGTCCAGGGCCAGGCGCTTTTCTGCCGGGTCTTCGACCACACAGGCGCGGCCCGTGCCGCAGACGGATTTGTAGTAGGTGGAGGATTTTTCGCGGTCAATGCGCACATCCGTCGTCAGACTGAACGCCACGCGACCGTCCCTGCGGATCAGGTCCAGCTTGGTTCCCTCCGGCGCGCAGTGCATGTATATGCGCTGCCCCAGGCGCACGAAGTTAAGAGGGATCAGATAGGGGAAGTCCCCATTGTTGAGAGCCAGAAACAGCTCGTCGGCCCCGGAAAAAACCTCGTCAAAAAAAGCCGGTTCGGAACACTCGCGTTTGCTCAGGCGCATGGCTGTTCTCCTTTTTACTTTCGCGCAAATCGCCTGATACGCCTTGCCGTCAGGCCCGCCGCAAAACTTCCCGCCGCCGTCCGGCCTCGGCCGGGGCGCGGGTGTTGCCCGTGACGGAGGGATATGCGATACGGCCTTTCATCTTCAGACGTTCCGCAACATTTGAATACGCGACGGGCGCTAGCTGTCCGCCAGCTTTTGCAGGCGCGTTCTGTCCAGCAGGATCACGCGGCGACGCTCCACGCTGATCAGGCCGCTAGCGGCAAGCAGGCTCATTTCACGGCTCAGGCTCTCCCGGCTGATGCCGATAAGCCGGGCCAGCACCTCACGACTGACGAGAAGATCCAGCGTTTCGGATTTTTCCATTTTCGCCCGGTGCAGCAACCAGGCCGCCACCCGGCGTGAGGCGGAAATACGCCCCTGAGAACCGGCCAGCTTGTTGATGAACAAGCGCTGGCGCAGGGAAAGCGCGGCGATCAGCCCCAGGCACAATGCCGTATTGCCGCGCAGCGCGTCCAGCAGGGCGGCCTTCTCCAGCCAGAGCAGGCGGCCTTCCCTGACGCCCACCGCCGTGGCGGGCAAACCGCCCTCATAAAACAGCACGCCCGCGTCCAGCATACGGCCCGGACGCACCAGGTGCAGCGCGCATTCCCGACCACGCGCCGCGCTGCGGGACAGTTTGACCAGACCAGACAGCAGGAAGGCGGGGTCGGCGCTCTCCTGCCCTTCCCGAAAAAGCGTCTCGCCCCTGGCAAAAACGCGCAGGCGGGCGCGAGCCGCCAGGGAGAGGCGCTCGTCGGCTCCCAGAACGGCGAAAAGGCCACTGCCGAGAGCCTCCAGCACCGCCTGTGAGGCACGCCCTCCCGGAAACTCCCGCATGGTCTTTTGCCCTCTTTGCCATGCCGCCGGGCGGTCCTCGCCGCCCGGCGGCCACAGCGCTATTTCAGAATCGCCGCCAGATCCTCATCCGGCGTGCTGATGGGCCGAATGCCCCATTTTTCCACCAGAAGGTTCAGGATGTTCGGCGACACAAAGGCCGGCAGGCTGGGCCCCAGACGAATATCCCTGATGCCCAGGGCCAGCAGCGTCAGCAAGATGCTCACGGCCTTCTGTTCATACCAGGAAAGCACCAGCGAGAGCGGCAGGTCGTTGACCCCGCACTTCAGGGCCTCGGCCAGGGCCTGAGCCGTGCGCACCGCCGCGTAGGCGTCATTGCACTGCCCCATGTCCAGCAGGCGCGGCAGATCGCCGAGCCTGCCCAGGTCTTTGTCAAAGAAGCGGAACTTGCCGCAGGCCAGGGTCAACACCAGCGTATCTTGCGGGGTTTTTTCAACAAATTCCGTATAGTAGTTGCGGCCCGGCCTGGCTCCGTCGCAGCCGCCCACCAGAAAGATATGACGCAGCTTGCCCTGGGCCACGGCCTCCAGCACCTTGGGCGCGGCGTCAAGCATGGCGCGGCGGCCGAAGCCGGTCAGAATCTCCTTGCCCGGCCTGTCTTCGGCAAAGCCCGGCAACTCCAGGGCCCTGGCGATGACCGGCGCAAAGTCGCGTCCCGCGCAGTGCGTACAGCCGGGCCAGCCCACGTTGCCGCTGGTAAACACCCTGTCGCCATACGAGCGGGGGTTTTGAATGCAGTTGGTGGTAAAAAGAACCGCGCCGGGAAAGTCCGGCAATTCCTTCTGCTGGTTCTGCCAGGCGGTGCCGTAATGTCCGGCCAGATGGCCGAAGGCCTTCAACCGGGGGTAGCCATGGGCGGGCAGCATTTCGCCATGCGTGTACACATTGATGCCCGTGCCCTCGGTCTGCTCCAGCAGCGCCTGAAGGTCCAGCAGGTCATGCCCCGAGACCAGAATGGCCTTGCCCTTGCGCTGCCCCAGTGAAACCGGGGTTGGCGCGGGATCGCCGAAGGTTTCGGTATTGCCCTTTTCCAGCAGTTCCATAGCCCGCAGGTTGGCCCTGCCGCACTCCAGCGCCAGATCCAGCCAGCCGCCCAGGTCGCGGCTTTCCTCATCCCACGGGCTGCCCGCCGCCAGTCCTTTGCAGACAAAGGCCGAAAGCTCGGGGTCGCGCTGGCCGAGCCGCGCGGCATGATCGGCATAGGCGGCCACGCCCTTGAGCCCGAAAAGCAGCAACTGCATGGCCGAGGCCACATCCTTGTCCGTGCTGAACCTGTCTATGCCGACCACGCTCTCCGGCAGGCGGGCCAGACAGTCTTCCAGAGAGAGGCTCAAGTCATCGGTCTGATCCCCCAGGCGGGCCGCCAGGGCCTTGGCCCGTTCCAGGGTTTCGGCCTGCATCCGGCGCAGCGCCTGCGGGTCGAAGTTCACATTGGTCAGCGTGCTGAACAGGGCCTCGGCCATGAAATCATCCGTATCCGTATCCGCAATGCCGACGGCGCGGGCCTTCAGAACCAGGCTCGCCAGCCGCCGCAGAAGATACACCAGTTGATCCTGAATGATCGCCACATCCGCGTTTTTGCCGCAGACGCCGACCGTGGCGCAGCCTGTGCCCTTGGCTGTCTGTTCGCATTGATTGCAAAACATAAGCAAGACTCCTTTTCCTCCCCCGGTGGGGGTTGTGCCCCATATACAACACACATCCACCGCAATCACTGTGATTCAAATCACAGTTTTTTGCAAAAGATAAAAAACGCCGGCCCCTCGACGCTGCGAAGGGCCGGCGCGACGGAAGTGGAAGACCGGGCTCAGCTGTTGCCGCCGGATTTGGCGTAGGCGCCGGGCAGACGGGCGGCAGCGGGCGGCACAAATTGCTGCACACGGGCCCGCGCGGCCTCCGCCGGGGCGGGGGCGGCGGGCGGCGCGACCGGGGGCCGCACGGCGTTTCTGCCGTAGGCGGCCTGAGCGTGGGCGCGCGGCACTGCCGTCACCGGCGAATGCATGATGGGCTGGGCGGTTTTTACCGCCGCCCCCACGGGCTGCATGCGGCCGGCGATTTCCGCCGCCGCGCGGCGGGCCTCCGGCGTTTCAAGTATCTGGGCGTAGGCCCCGCGCAGACCGGAGAGAATCTGCACCACACTGTCAAGCGATTCCACGTTCATTTTCAGGTTGGCCTGGAGAAGACGCGCGGTGCAGAGAATATACAGATTGTTCAGGTTGACGGCCAGACTGCCGCCCTTTTCCATATTCAGGGAACCGGAAAGCTCATTGACGATATCAATGACTTTGGAAATCAGAATGCCCTTGCCCGCGAAATCCCTGGCCAGCATTTTGTCGCGCGCCTGCTGGAGGTATTTGAGCGCCCCGTCGTAGAGCATGAGCAAAAGCTGCCCCTGATCCGTAGTGGTGACCTTGGTTTGAAAATACGCTTGCGCCGCTTTGTTCATGGCCTGTTCCTTCTCGTTGCGCATTCCGGGCCGCCGCGCCGGAACGGAAATCTGTGCTTAATTGTTGCCGCTCAGTTGATTGAGCTGTGACTCCAATTGGCTTTGCTTGCTGGCATACTGCTTGAGCAGGGTTTCCAGATTGGCGAAAATCGTCTTCTGCCGGCTTTCCCAGGTTTCAATGCGGCGCTGCTCCTGACTGATTTTTTTATCAATATTCTCCATGACCGTCTTGTAGTTGTCACGCAAAGACATCAGGGCGCCGTTCTTGGACTTCAGGGCAATGGCGTCTTCTATCTGCGCCGGCGTGCTGTTGGCGTTGACGCTCACGTCCGTAAACGTCAGCTCATCCTTGAAAAAGCTGTTCACCGTCTGAACTAGGCCCTGCTTGATGCGCACATACATGGGCTCTTCGCCGTCGGGGGGGTGTTTGCCCACGCTCAGGTCGTCAATCAGAATGGACAGGCCGCGCGCGTCGCCCTTGGCCACGCTGTAGTAATAGCCCGGCATGCTTTCGTCGCGCGTAACCTCCACACCGCCCACGGTCACATTGACGGGCTGGGGGTTGCCGTTGCTGTCCAGCACGACCTCGTAGCTCACCTCATAGTTGCCGGCCTTGGTGATGCCTTCGATATGGCTGCCGTAGCGAAAATCGGCGCTGCTGGAACTGCCTGTGCCGCTGGCGCAGAAAAAATCCACCACGGCTTCCAGGTTGTTGGTGATCATGTTGTTGTAGTTTTCCTTGTCCATGGATTGCAGTTCCGCAATGCTGGACGAGGCGCCGATCACCAGCAGGCCGTATGTTTCGCTGGTCGGGTCCGTATCCGTCTTGATGCCCAGGTTGGCCAGGTTGGCCAGCACGTCGCCGGAAAGGATGTCGTCCGCCGACTGGCGGCTCTTGAAACCGGGGGGCGCGGCGTTGACCAGGCTGGAAAAACGGCTTTTGAACAACTGCACCCCATAGTTGCCCGTGAGCAGGCCGCCCTTCTGGTTGGTCAGACCCGACGGGCTGTAGTTGTCCTTGCCGATATCGTCGGGGTCGCTGGAGGTGACCTCCTTGTCTTCGTCGTACGCGGTATAGTCATTGATGGTCAGCAGAACAGAATTGACCGCGTCCAGAAAGTTCTGGATGGACTCTTCCACCGAGGTGATGTCGGTGCTGACCGACAGACGGGCGTCACCCACTTCCTGAATGTTGAAGACCACGCCCTCGATGACGTCGCTCACGCGGTTGGAGGAGGATTCCATCTCCATGGGCCAGTTGTCCACGGTATAGCGGGCGTTGGCCGAGCGCTGAATGCTCCAGTTGCTGGATGTGGCCACCTGGCCCTGAATGCCGGGGCCGCTGACGTTCTGGACATTGGCGAACTGAAGATAGACCGGGCTGCCGGCGGCGGCGATTTCGTCCAGACTCAGGGGGGTAACGCCATCGGCCGCCAGATACTCCTTGCCGTCGGCATCCGTAAAGCGCACTCCCAGGTCGGCGGGGGCGGCCGCGGCATTGCCGTCCTTGTCCGTCCAGCTCCAGTTCGCGCTGTTTTGCAGGCTCTCCAGCACGCTTTTCATATCAGTGCCGGAATCCAGGGTCAGCGTGCCGGTCATGCCGTCATTGGTGGTGACGGTGTAGACCAGCCTGGGCGGTTCCTCCAGATAAACATTACCGCCGGCATCCGTATAAAACAGGGAATTTCCCCCCCCATTGGTTTTGGGCACAGTCGTGCTGGTTTCAATTCTGGTCGTGAAACCCGCCGTTCCGCTGGCGCCGGTGGTCAGTTTGAAGCCCTGCACGCCGTCCAGTTTCAGAATATTGCTGTCGTCGCCCGAAATTGTGCCGGGGTAGGCGGCATTGACGGCCTCCAGCAACTGCTGGTTGGTCATGCCGCTGTTCAGCCTTGTGCCGTCGGCCAGGCTGTCCACATAAACGACGGAACCGTCCCGCAGGGTGAGCGTGAACACCAGATCCGCGCCGGGCTCGCCGGCGGCCTTGCCGTCGATGCGTTCGCCCAGCTTGTCCTTGTTGAAGGTCAGGGTGGCCGAAGCGGAAGTCAGCCCGCCGCCCAAAGTGTCCTTGACGCCCGAAGCGGCCGTGAGTTTGCTTTTCAGCTGGCTCGCGTCGGTGAGGGCGTCGCAGCTCACTCCGGTGACGCCGCTCAGGCTCACCCCCCATCCGTCAGAACCAAGGCCGATGTTCACGCTGTCGCCGCTCTGGGTGGCCTGGGCCATCTGTATCAGAAGATCGCGCTTGGTGGCCCCGGCCCTGATATCAAATTTGCGTTCAGTGCCGTCCTCCATGGTCATGGTGAAGGTCAGCAAGTCGTCATCGCCCATGCCCGCAGCCATGCCGTCAGCGGCGTTCAGCTTGATGTCTTTGTTGTTGGAATCTTTGAGGGAACCCGTCACGCCCACCCAGGTGGAGGCCGGCGTGTAGGCCTTGTCCGAACTTTCCCGGCGACTGAAAGACCTGACCCCGGTCAGCGTCAGATCGCCATTGCCGTCCAGGCTGGCCGTGATGCCGCCAGCAGCGTTCAGCGCCGTCACCAGCTCGTCCGCGGTGGCGTCGCCCTTGATGGTCACGGTTTTTTTGACGCCGCTCTGCAGGACGATATCGTAGGCGTACTCCGTGGGGTCAGTCACCTGCTGGCTGACGTCAAGCCTGTTATTGGTCAGCCAGGTGGAGGTCGTTGACCCTGAGGTGCTCATGCCCACCAGGTTGTTGTCATAGATGATCAGATTGTTGTCCGCGCCGGTATCCTTGCCCGCCACCTGAAAGACATAGCCCGAACCGGACTGGATCAGGCTGACCTTGATGCCCGGGTTTTCCGTGGAGCTGTTGACCATGCTGGCAAAGGACTCCAGCGTCGTGCCCGCGGGAACCTTGATTGCATGATCCTTGCCCGCGTAGTTGAAACGGAAGTACTGCTCCGTGCCCGTGGTGTTGAGAACATCGTTTTTGGAATTGAAAACATGGCCGGTATTGGCCCATATGGCGTTGCTGGCCACCTGCGAGACCTTGATGGTGTGCTGCACGTCCTGGGCCGAGGCGTTGGCCACGGCGGTAAGTATGTTTTCGTTGCTGCTGGCGACGTTTTTGGTGACAAAATTATTCTTGTCGGCCAGCGTGGACAGCATGTTGCTGGCCACCTGCACCTGCTCAATGATTTTGCCAAAGGCTTCATAGCGCAGATTCCAGTCGCTTTTCCAGGCTTCCAGGCGGTTCAGCTGCGTGGACTCGATCTTTTTGAGCTTCGCCAGAACCTCTTCAAAATCCGTATCATTGCCGCTCAGCCCCCAGATGGAGTTTGAGCCTGAAATGCTGACCGCCATACATACCTCGCGCTGCACAAGATATCCGCCGCGCCCTGGCGCGGAGCCGCTTCAAAAAAACAGCGGAACGCTAAAATTTATGCAAAATGCGTGCAAAGAAATTTTTGCCGGGCGTGAACGCCCCGCGGGGGCGTGTGGCGCTATCCGGCTTCGCCTCTCTTGTCTCTAACGGCTGCCGCAAGAAAAAGTTTAGAGTATTCCGCGCCGAGCCCGCGCGGGAAAAGGCCGGCAAGGGCCGAGGGGCGTGAACGGCGAGCGCCGCGCTCTCCGCAAGCGGCAGGCGCGGCGCTCGAAACAGGCCGAAATTGTGGAGCGGACCCAGGCGGGGCTATTCGGCCGCAAAGGCCTCCCAGCGCGCCAGCAAGGCCCGCAGGGCGTTGCCGCGGTGGCTGCGGGAGTTTTTTTCCTCACGGGAAAGCTGGGCCGCGCTTTTGCCGATCAGGGGGTCGAAAAAGACCGGATCATACCCAAAGCCGTTCTCGCCGCGCGGGGCGTCCAGCAGGCGGCCCTCCCAGACGCCCCGCACCACCATTTCAGCGCCGCCGGGCTTCACGGCGGCCATGCAGCTTACAAAACAGCAGGCGCGACGCTCTTCGGGCGTCCCGGCCAGTTCGTGCAGCAGCTTGCGGATATTGCGCTGATCCCGGCTTTCGCCGGGCAGGCTTTGCCAATCGTCGGCATAGCGGGCCGAATAGACGCCGGGGCTGCCGTTCAGGGCCTCCACCATCAGGCCCGAATCGTCGGCCACGCTGATCAGGCCGGTAATCCCGGCCACGGCGCGGGCCTTGATCAGGGCGTTTTCCTCAAAGCTGGCGCCGCTTTCTTCAATATCTCCAATATCGGGAAAAGCCTCCAGCCCCATGACCTCCACGCCGAAATCGGCCAGGGGGCCGGCCAGTTCGCGCACCTTGCCCGCATTGTGCGTGGCCAGGACGATGCGTTGCCGTTGTGCTTCCGCCATGTCAGCTCCTTTGAAAAATCGTTACGCCCGCGCGCGATGATGGGGAATGACCAGAGTGGCCGTCAGAATGCCGCCGATGACCAGCAGGCCCCCGGCTATCTGGGCCGGGGCGATGTGTTCGCCCAGCACCAGCACCGAGGCCGCCGCCGCGAAGACCGGCAGACTGTAGTAGACGATGCCGGCGCGTACCGGGCCGATACTGTCCACGGCCAGGGTCCAGAACCAGAACGAAAGAAAGGAACAGCCCACCCCGGCATACAGAATGCCCGTCAGCAGGGCCGGGGACGGCGCTGGCCAAGGCAGCAGACATATCTCGGCCACGGTGAAGGGCAGGGAATACAGCAGCCCCAGGGCGAAGGCGGCCACATTGAAGCCCAGGGGAGAAATTTCGACCGGGTGCCGGCGCATGAACAGCGAATAGAGGCCGAAACAGAGCGCGCCGCCCAGGGCCCAGAAATCGCCGCTGTTGATGCGCAAGGCGGCCAGACGTTGCCAGTCGCCCCGGCTGACCAGAATAATCACGCCCGCCAGCACCAGCAGCATCCCGGCCAGACGGCGCGGGGTGACGGGCTCGCCGTAGAGCGCGCGCGACATGATCAGAATCACAATGGGCGCGGTGGGCACCAGCAGAGCCATATTCAGGCTTTCCGTGCTCTGTCCGGCCTTGTAGATCAGGGTGTTCATCAGGGTGACGCCCAGCGCCGCCATGAGCGAGAGATACGGCCAATGCCCGCGGATGCCCGGCCAGTCCCGCTTCAGATGCCGCCAGGCAAAAGGCAGCAGTACCGCGAGGGCCGTCAGCCAGCGCCAGAAATTGCACTGCCACGGAGGAATCAGGGGGGCCAGAGCCCTGGCCACCACGAAATTGCCCGACCAGATGATGGTGGCCAGCAGCGCGCTGCCGTACCCCAAAGCGGTTTGCCGCATATGCCGTTCCTCGCGTTTTCGCGTAGTTCGCAAACATAGCCGATTTAGGGGCAGAAGGCAAAACGCGGGCCCCGGCGAGGGGCCGCCTGTCTTGCCGGGTCGCCGGAGATGCGCTACATGGGCGCAAGCGAGGAAAGCCATGCCCCAGGATTTTTTTGTGGTCTTGTCCGTGGCGGAAGTGACCCGCCGCCTGAAAGGCTTTGCGCCTTTGCCCGCCGAAACGGCGGCCCTGGAAGACCCGCGCGGTCTGGAAGGCCGCGTGCTGGCGGCGGACGTGACAGCCAGGGAAGACGTGCCCCTGACCAGCCGTTCCGGCATGGACGGCTACGCCGTGCGGGCGGCGGATGTCTTTGGCGCGTCCGAGGGCAATCCGGTCTATCTGAACCGCGCGGGCCGCATCGCTGTGGATCGTCCGGCGGGCTTCAGCCTGGAACCGGGCCAGTGTGCGGCCATTGTCACCGGCGGCGTTCTGCCGGACGGCGCCGACGCCGTGGTCATGGTGGAGCATACCCAGGAGCTGGCCGCGCGCGCGGCCGGCGGCATGGCCGACGCGCAGGAGGAAATTCTTGTGGAGATCCGGCGTCCCGTGCCGCCTGGCGCGCATGTGCTCCGGCGCGGCGACGACGCGCGCCGGGGCTGCCCCGCGCTCAGGGCCGGCACGCCGCTCCGCCCGCAGGAAATCGGCCTGCTGGCCGCCTGCGGCGCGCAACAGGCGCTGGTGCGCGCACGGCCCAGGGTGGGCATTCTCTCCACCGGGGATGAGGTCATTCCCGTCAGCGCCGATCCGCGGCCCGGTCAGGTGCGCGACGTGAACAGCCACGCTCTGGCGGCCATCTGCCGCGAGGCCGGGGCCGAACCGCGCCGGCTGGGCATTGTGCCGGATGATCTGGAGGCCATCACCGCCGCTCTGCGGGAACACCTCGCGCGGGTGGATGTGCTGCTGCTTTCCGGCGGCAGCTCCGTGGGCGCGCGCGATTTTACCGTTGCCGCCCTGGAGCGCCTGCCCGACGCGGAAATTTTCTGTCGCGGCGTGGCTCTTTCACCGGGCAAACCGCTGATCCTGGCCCGTGTGGGCGACAAGTGCGTCTGGGGCCTGCCGGGGCAGGTGGCCTCGGCCCAGGTGGTCATGTTTGTGCTGGGCGCGCCCTTTCTGCGCCATCTGGCCGGACGGGCCGACGCCTTTGACCAGAGCCTTCGCCCCGCCCGCAAGGCCGTGCTGTCGCGCAATATGGCTTCCAAACAGGGGCGTGAGGAGTATCTGCGGGTGCGCCTGGAAGCCCCGGCGGGGGGCCATGACCTGCCCCTGGCCGTGCCCGTGCCCGGCCTTTCCGGCCTGTTGCGCACCCTGCTGGACGCGCAGGGCCTGGTGCGCATTGACGCCGATCTTGAAGGGCTGGAAAAAGGCAGCGTGGTGGATGTGCTGTTGCTGTAGGCCGCAGGGCGGCCCGCCGCGGCGGCGCAACGGGCGCGCATGCGCTTTTCTTTTGCGCCGCAAGCGCGTATATGTAAAATTTCAGGCATCACAGCGAGGAGCGCGCCATGAAAATCACCGATATATTCACTGCCCCCGCGCGGGAAACTCATATTCCCATACCCTATGTCATAGCCGAGGCCGGCGTGAACCACGAGGGCAGCATGGACATCGCCCGCCGCCTCATTGACGAGGCCGCCGAAGGCGGCGCCGACGCCATCAAGTTTCAGACTTACAGGGCCGCAACCCTGGCCTCCAAGGATTCGCCCGCCTACTGGGATACCAGCAAAGAACCCACCAAAAGCCAATATGAACTTTTCAGGCGGCACGACTCCTTCTGGAAAAACGAATTTGAAGCTCTGCGCAAGCACTGCGACGCGGCGGGCATCACCTTTCTGTCCACGCCCTTTGACGTGGAATCCGCCCACTTTCTCAATGACCTCATGGACGTTTTCAAAATTTCCTCGTCCGATATCACCAACAAGCCCTTTATCCGCATTCTCTGCGACTTCAAAAAACCCATTCTGCTGTCCACGGGCGCGGCCCATCTGCATGAAATAGCCGAGGCCGTGGAGTGGATCGAGGAAAAGGGCAATCCGCTGGCTCTGCTGCACTGCGTGCTGAATTATCCCACAGCCGACAAAAACGCGGCGCTGGGCATGATTCCGGCGCTCAAGCGGCACTTCCCGCAGCATGTCATCGGCTATTCCGACCACACCCTGCCCCAGGACATGCACATTCTTGAAACAGCCACCCTGCTGGGCGCGCGCGTGCTGGAAAAGCATTTCAGCCATGACAAGACCCTGCCCGGCAACGACCATTATCACGCTATGGACAAAGAGGATCTGAAGTGTTTTTACGCGCGGCTCCGGCGCACGCTGGCCAGCGTGGGCGCGCTGGAGGCGCGCGCCCTGCCGGAGGAGGAACCGGCCCGGCGGCACGCCCGCCGTTCGCTGGTCACGGCCCGCGCCGTGCCCGCCGGTCAGCCCCTGACCCCGGCTGACCTGACTTGGAAGCGCCCGGCCCACGGCATTTCCCCGCGCAACTATGACGAGGCGCTTGGCATGCGCGCCCGGCGCGACCTGCCGGAAGACACTGTGCTGACCTGGGCTGATCTGGACAAGGCATGAACGCGACGCCCCTGACGGACATGACAACAGGCGCGCCGGACGGCGACGTCACCCTGGTGCTGGGGGCCATGCCGCGCGGGGCCGAACCTGAAACGCACTGGGCCGCCGGGCCGTGGTGCTTTGCCGGAACGGAAGATTTTTTCCCTGACTGGGAATACCGCTTTGTCTTCGCGCCGGAGCCCCTGCGCGATCTCAAGGTGCTGGAACGCACAGCCAAAGAGGCGCAGGCCCTCTGCGTGGACAGCCTGCCCGCCCTGGCCTCGCGGCTCTGCCCGCACAGCGGGGCTTTGCCCGCCCCCTACTGGGAAACCCTGCTCACGCCCTGGGCCATTGACGTGGCCAAGCAGATCGTGGAACGCTGGCAACGGGTTAGGGCCATGACCGGGGCCTGGGGGCATCTGCCCCTGCGTGTGCCCCTGCTGCCTGAAAACTGCGCCTTCAGCTTTCGCTGCGAGCACGATTTCACGCTGCACGGCGCGCTGGGCACGGCCTTCAATCACTGGCTGCTTTCCCGCCTGCTGGAGGCCCGCTGGCCTCGGGCCTGGCGCAAGGAAGCGCTGCCGCCGCTCAGCGAAGCCTATGGCGACGAAACGCCCGTCAATCTCAAAGACCGCCTGCGGCAATGGGCCCGGCAGGCGCAACTGCGTCTGCCCTTTCCGCGTCTCAAGGGCATGAGCGTCTGGCAGGCGTTGCGCTTTTCCCTCGCGCTGCTGCATGCAAGTCACGGGCAGGACCATTCCCAATCTCTGGCCGCGACTTACGGCGGTCGGACCACCGGCGCCGACGCCGCCCTGCCGCTGAACCCCCTGCCCCTTTTTCTGGCCGCCCTGCCGCATTCCCTGGCGTGTTTGCGCCACCCCCGGCGACTCGCAAAAGGCATCTTTCGGCCCCGTCTGCGCGTGGCCAGCGTGGCGGCCTATGAAAACGCGGCCTACCGCCAGCGCCTGGCCGTCTGGCGGGCCAGGGGCAACCGGCTGATGTACGTGCAGCACGGCGGCAACTACGGCCAGGTGCGCGTCACCTGCGACACGGCTCTGGTGGAATACAGCCAGCACGCCTTCGGCACCTGGGGCTGGAGCGAACATGCCGGCAGCCGGGGCAATTTCATTCCCCTGCCCTACCCGCAGATTGCCCGTATCGCCGGGCGCTGGCACGGCGAAAACGGCCGCCATCTGCTCTTTGTGGGCACAGAAATGCCCGCCTGCGGCTATCGTCTGAACTCGTACCCCACGCCGCTCCAGCTGGTTCAGTACCGCGAGGACAAGCAATGGTTTTTCGAGGCGCTGGGCCGCGCCCTGCAATCCCGCACCTTTTACCGCCCCTATTTTGACCTGCCCGGCGCCCTGCAAGACGCCCCATGGCTGCTGCCGCGCTTTCCCCATGTGCGCCTGAGCGTCGGGCCGCTCACCCCTCAGCTGCTGAGCTGCCGCCTGCTGGTTCTGGATCACCACGGCACCACCATGCTGGAGGCCCTGGCCGCCAACGTGCCCACCATCCTGTTCTGGACGCGCGAGGTCTGGCCGCTCACGCCGGAAAGCGAAGCCCTGCTGGACATGCTGGCGCGGGCGGGCATCTGGTTCGGTTCCGCCGAGGAGGCCGCCGCCAAGGTCAACCAGGTCTGGCAAGACCCGGCTTCCTGGTGGCGCGGCGCCGCCGTGCAAAACGCCCGTCGCGCGTACTGCGCCCTTCAGGCCATGATGGTCAAAGACAGTGAAAATCCCTACTGGACTCAAACCCTGGCAAAACTATGAGCATGATTTTCCGTTTTGTTCCGCTGTGCCTGCTGGCCATCGGCCTGCTCTGCTGCCCGGTCGCGCCCCCGGCCATGGCTGATGACGCGGCCAGCCTGCGCGACATCCAGGCCGCCATCAGCTCGGCGGACTACGGCAAGGCCGTGAACCTGCTCAGGCCTCTGGCCGACGCGGGCAATGCCGAGGCCCTCTACGTGCTGGGCCGCCTGACCCTGGACGGCAGGGGCGTCAAAAAAAACGCGCAGCGCGCGGCCCAGCTCTTCCGTCAGGCGGCGGAAAAGGGCGACATCAGCGCCCAGAACGCCTGGGGCGCGGCCCTGGCGTCGGGCCAGGGCGTGCGCCGCAACTACCGCGAGGCTGCGCGCTGGTTCCGCAAGGCCGCCGAGCAGGGGCTGGCCATGGCCCAGTACAATCTGGGCTATCTGCACGCCCACGGACGAGGCGTGCCCAAGGATGAAAACGCGGCCATCGACTGGTACAGCCGGGCCGCCAACCAGGGCCTGGCCGACGCCCAGTATTCCCTGGGCTGGACCTATCTGAACAGCAAGGGCGAAAGCCAGAGCGACACCAAGGCCGTGCACTGGTTTGAAAAGGCCGCCGAGCAGGATCACGTCAAGGCCCAGAACAACCTGGCCTTCATGTACGCCGAGGGGCGCGGCTACGCGCAGGATCCGTCCAGGGCCGTGCAGTGGTACGCCCGCGCCGCCGAGCGCGGCTATGCCGAAGCACAGTACAATCTGGGCTTCATGTACGAACAGGGCCGGGGCGTGCCGCAGGATTACAACAAGGCTGTGGAATGGTATCGCAGGGCCGCCGAACAGAACGAGCCCGCCGCCCAGTACAGTCTGGGCCTGATGTATGACCAGGGCACCGGCGTGCCCCGCAATCTGAGCGAGGCCACCCGCTGGTATCGCCTGGCCGCCAAAAACGGCGACCCGGACGCCAGAGCCGTGATTCGCGCCCAGGGCAACGCGGAAAGCCAGGCCAAAGCCGCGCCCGCCGCCAAGCAGCCACACAGGAAAGCCAGGTCGCAGTGACGCTTTTTCGCACAGTCTGAAAAACGCCGGATTGCCCCGGCGTTTTTTGCTTCAACAGCGATTCGCCCGTGTCAAGGCGTCAGACCTGGAGGGAAATGCCCGTGCCGCCGGGAGCCAGAGCCGTGGGCATGACGCCGCGCATGGACATGTCGGCGTATGCGCCCGCCGCGCGGCGGCGGGTCAGCAAATCCGCCGGGTCGTTCTGCAAAGGGGAGGCCCCGGCCGATGCGGCGGCGATGATATTTTCCGTGGGTGAAGCGGGTTCGGCGGGATCAGCGGCGGCAAGCGTCCGCGCCCCGGCGGAGGCTGTCGCGCCGGCGACGCCGCCGGACGCGGATGCGTCCTGGCTTTCCTCTGCCTCCTCTTTTTGCCTGTCCCGTTCGGCCTTGGTCTCCTGGGCGGCGGCGCGGGCCGCTACCTGCCGGTCCTGGCCGGAGGGTTCTCCCGGGGCCAGGGCCGCGCCGCGCACCTGACGGGCCTTTTCCGCGGTGGCTTCCGGGTCGCCGGGCACGGGCGAGGCGTCAATGGAAACATGGCCGCCAATGGCGTACTGCCGCCCGTCCGGCCCTTTCTGATAGACGTACTCGGCCCCTCCGGTCACATACGCGCCGCCCGCGGCCATATGGGCCCGTTCATGGGCGCGCACCTCCGCGTCGCGCCGCTTCAGCTCGCGCAACTGCCGTTGCGCTTCGGGGCTCAGGCTGAGGCTGTCCGCCAGGTTCGTCTGGTCTGGCCGCGAAGCGTCGCCGTTCTGCCCCGCACGCTCCGGCAGGCTGAACGCGCCGGCCTCCCGGCCGCGCTCAGCCCCGCCCGCGCCGGGAGCGGCGACAAAGGCGGACGGCGTCAGCGACCCCACAGGACGGGCGCTGACGCTTTCCAGAGCTTCTGACATGTTTTCTCCCCCGGAGCACAAAATTCAGGGGCGGATGCGGCCCCTGCCGCGCGCCCGAGCCATACAGGAATACCTCTGTTTTATCGGCGGGGCCAGAAAAAAGTTTAGGGCTCGACCTGGCGCAAGAACAAAAACTGGAAACGGCGACCTTGCGTCGGTCGGCGGTTCTCGCTGTCGGCGGGTCATTCTCCACGCAAAACGGTCTGAACTTGCCAGTGTGAATCAAAAAGAGTAAATATAATTCGGTTCTACGCTGAGGTCGATCCCATGTCGAATCCCGCCAACGCCTCACCCGCGGCGGAAGGTCTGCGGCGCGCCCTGCCCATTGTGCTGGGCTATGCGCCCGTAGGCTTCGCCTTCGGCGTGCTGGCGGTCAAAAACAATATTCCCCCGTCCCTGGCCGTGGCCATGGCCGTGCTGATGTTTTCCGGATCGGGCCAGTTCGTCTTCGCCAGCCTCTGGGGCGCGGGCGCGGGCGTTCTTTCGGTAATCGCGGCGGTCTTCATCGTCAATCTGCGCTATCTGCTGATGTCCGCCGCCGAATCCCCCTGGCTGGCCCGCCTGCCGCGCGGACGACGCTTTTTGCTGGGTCTGGGCCTCACGGACGAGACCTTCGCGGTGCATATCACGGCCCTGCAAGGCGGCTGGCCGCTCAGCCCCGCCACCATGTACATCTGCAACAGCGCCACGCACCTGGCCTGGGTCATCGGCTGCGCCGCGGGCGCTTTCTGCGGCGAGCTGGTCAGCGATGTCCGGCCGCTGGGCCTGGATTACGCGCTTACCGCCATGTTTCTGGCCCTGCTGGTTCCCCAGTGCGTGAGCCGCCTGCATGTGCTGGTGGCCCTGTTCACCGCGCTTCTGTCCATAGCGCTGAAGGCCGCGGGCATGAGCCAGTGGAATGTGGCCGTGGCCACCATTCTGGGCGCGAGCCTGGGCGTGCTGCTGCTCTGCGTTCGGCGCGGCCCCGGCCTGAACGCGCCCGGCGGGGCGGGCGGCAGCAAGGCCCGGCCCGCGCAACCCGCAACCCCGGAGGTTCGGCCATGAACCCGGCAATGAGCGCATGGATCGACGCCCACGGCGCGCTGCTGCTCTGCGTTCTGGGCAGCGCGCTGGTGACCCAGCTGCCCAAGGTGCTGCCCGTGACCTTTCTCAAGGGCGACAGTCTGCCGGCGCTGCTGCGCCACTGGCTCTCCTTTGTGCCTGTGTCGGTCATGGCCGCCCTGGTGGGGCCGGATGTGCTTTTCTACGAAGGCCGCTTCAACATGGGCGCGTCCAACCTCTTTCTGATGGTTTCCCTGCCCGCCCTGCTGGTGGCCTGGTGGGGCAAAAACTACTTCATGACCATCGCCTTCGGCATTGGCCTGGTGATTCTGGCGCGCTGGCTGGGCTGGCACTGATATGGGCGCCCCCCGACCGTCAGCGGACACTTTGCCCCCGGCCCTGCGCGACAGCCGCCGGACAGGGAGCCCCCTGCCGCCGCCGCGCCGCAGCGGCCGCCTGCTGCTGCGCCTGGCGCCGGAGAATGTGGCCCTGTTCCGCTTTTTGCTGGAAGCCTACGACAATTGCGCCTATTTCACCGTGCTGGAACGCCGTCCGGCTCTGCTCAAACTGGTCTTTTCGCCCCAGCGGGAACGCGCCGCGCGCCGCGCTCTGGCCGAGATATCCCACAGCCTGCCCCTCCGCCTGGAGGAATGGCCCCTGCCCGGGCCTTCCGACATTTCCGACACGGCGGCACGGCCCTGACAGGGTAAAAAGGCTTTGAGCCGGACGCGTTTTCTGCTATGACTTGTCCGTCACAGGAAGGCCCGGCGCATTCCTGTGCGCGTTCCGGCGCAGGCGTATTCTTTCAGCGGCTTTTACCAAGGCGGAACCATGCCCTCACTCAAGTACAAGCGCGTGTTGCTCAAACTGAGCGGCGAAGCCCTGGCGGGCGAGCGGAAAACCGGCATTGACCCTGAAACCGTGGCCGCCATCTGCGGCGAAATCGGCACCGTGCTCGACATGGGCGTGGAAATGGCCCTGGTCATCGGCGGGGGCAATATTTTTCGCGGGCTTTCCGGCTCGGCCAAGGGCATGGAACGCTCCTCGGCGGACTATATGGGCATGCTGGCCACGGTGCTCAACGCCCTGGCCGTCCAGGACATGCTGGAAAAGCAGGGCTACCCCACGCGCGTGCTTTCGGCCATCACCATGCAGGAAGTCTGCGAGCCCTTCATCCGCCGCCGCGCCCTGCGCCATCTGGAAAAAGGCCGGGTGGTGATCTGCGCCGCGGGCACGGGCAATCCCTATTTCACCACCGACACCACGGCGGCCCTGCGCGGCATGGAGCTGAAGTGCGACGCCATCATCAAGGCCACCAAGGTGGACGGCATTTATGACAAGGACCCGGCCAAGCACGACGACGCCGTAAAATTTGACAGCATCAGCTATGACGAGACGCTCTCGCGCCGTCTGGGCGTCATGGACGCCACGGCTTTCGCCCTGGTGCGCGACAACAAGGTGCCCATCATCGTCTGCCGCATGTTCGGCGGCGATATCCGCCGGGCGGTGCAGGGCGAAGCCGTGGGCACCATCGTACAGGAAAGCTGAAGGGCGCGCCCGCCGCGCGCACTGCCGGACGACCGACGCCTAGGCGTCTCCCGGCTTTTCATCCACCCCAAGGAGTAAGGATTGATGGATATCGACAGCACCCTTCTGGACGCTGAGGATCGCATGGAAAAGGCCCTGGCCGCGCTGGACCGCGACTTTGCCAAACTGCGCACGGGCCGCGCCTCCACCGCGCTGGTGGACGGCATCAAGGCCGACTATTACGGCACGCCCACGCCCATCAGCCAGATGGCCTCGGTTGCCGTGCCCGACAGCCGCACCCTGACCATCCAGCCGTGGGACAAGGGCGGCATCGCGGTGGTGGAAAAGGCCATTCTCAAGTCCGATCTGGGGCTGACCCCGGTCAACGACGGCAAGATCATCCGTATCGTCATACCGCCGCTGACCGAGGAGCGCCGCAAGGAGCTCGTCAAGGTGGCCCGCAAGTATAGCGAAGAGGCCAAGGTGGCCGTGCGCAATGTGCGCCGCGACGCCAACGACGGCCTGAAAAAGCTGGAAAAAGACAAGGAAATCACTGAAGACGAGCTGAAAAAGGCCGTGGACGATGTTCAGAAGCTCACCGACAGGTTCGTGGGCGAGGTGGACAAGAAGTGCGCTGGCAAGGAAAAGGAAATCATGGACATCTAGCGGCCACTCGCAAAAGTGGACACTATAAAACCCGCAAGGCTTTTGCGGCGGCGTAGCCGCCGTGAGTGAGCGAAAAACCACGCTTTTTCGCCAACTATCCCGCAAGAATTCTTCGCGGAATTCCGCGCGGAATTTTTGCGATCAGACACTGGAGCGAATTGCCTTTGAAAAGACATACGCTTCCGGCGGCCGCGGAGCGGACGCCCGCGCCGGCCGCGCCTGAAAAGCGAGTTTTTCAGGCGCTTGCCCCACTCCGCGGGGAAATGCGGCGTCGCTTTTGAAAGAGTGGCTTGCAAAAGCAAAATACTCTAGGGCCAGGGCTTCCCCGTCGGCGGCGTCGTTTTTTATCCGGGCCTCCGGGCAGTGCCGCAAAAAGGCCGCGCCGCCGGGGCGGCATGTTCGTTTTTTACCGCTTGTTGCAGACAGTCCATATAGGCGTTCTTCAATGATTCAAGCTCAAAATATCCCGGACAAGCTGCCCGCGCACATCGCCATCATCATGGACGGCAACGGTCGCTGGGCCCAGGCGCGCGGTCTGCCGCGCTCGGCCGGGCATCGCGCCGGGGCTGAAGCCGTGCGCAATGTGGTCACGGAATGCCGGGAACTGGGCATCCGCCATCTGACTCTTTACGCGTTTTCCAGTGAAAACTGGAACCGCCCCAAGGCTGAAATCAGCGCCCTGTTCAGCCTGCTGCTGGAATTTCTGCAGCACGAGGTTCCCCTGATGGAGGAAAAGGGCATCGCCCTCAAGGTGCTGGGCGATCTGGACGGCCTGCCCCTGCCCCAGCGCACGGCTCTGCGCCACGCCATGAGCCGCACGGAAGCCGGGCGGCAAATGACGCTCAACCTGGCCCTCAATTACGGCGGCCGCGCCGAACTGGTGCGCGCCGTGCGCAGCTTTTTGCGTGAAAACGCGCGGCCCGAGGACGTTACCGAGGAAAGTCTGGCGGAACGCCTTTATACCGCCGGCCAGCCCGACCCGGATTTTCTTATCCGCACCAGCGGCGAGCAGCGCCTGAGCAACTACCTGCTCTACCAGTGCGCCTACAGCGAGTTGTACTTCACGCCCGTGCCCTGGCCCGACTTCGGGGCGGAGCAGTTGCGCGAAGCGCTGGCCGTCTACGCCGGGCGTTCGCGCCGCTTCGGCAAAATACAGGAGCAAATTGATGTCCGTTGATCATGCCGTTGACATACGCCGTATCATTACCGGGCTGGGTCTGGCCGCCGTCCTGCTGCTCGTGCTCTGGCTGCGGGGCTGGCCCCTGCTTTTTGTCATCCTGCTGGTTGCGGCTCTGGGTCTCTGGGAGTTTTATTCGCTGTTCTGGGGCCCCACAGGGCGCATCTCCAGCCGGATTTGCGCCATCGCCCTAGGCTGGGGCATGCTCTGCCTGACCTGGCTGAACCGGCCTCAGGATGCCCTGGTCTGCCTGGGCGCGGGTTTCGTGCTGGCGGCCATGAGCTTTCTGTTCCGCTGGAACGTGGTGGAAGAGGAAAACCCCTTCTCCGACAGCGGCATCTTCATGGCCGGGCTGGCCTACATCCCCCTGCTGCTGCTGCCGGCCACCTACCTTTCCACAGTCAAGCTGGTCTTTGTGCTCGCCGCCGTGGCCGTGTCCGACACCGCCGCCTATTTCGTGGGCACCCGCTTCGGGCATCACAAACTCTGGCCGCGCGTGAGTCCCAACAAAAGTTCCGAAGGCGCTGTGGGCAGCCTGGCGGCCTGCGTGATCTTCTGCGCCGTCTATGGCGAAATTTACGGCAAGGTGGGCTGGTTTTCCTTTGCCCTGCTGGGCGTGGCGGTCAATGCCTTTGCCCAGGTGGGCGACCTGTTCGAGTCAGCGCTGAAGCGCTCGGCGCACGTCAAGGATTCCGGCTCTCTTCTGCCCGGACACGGCGGCATTCTGGATCGCGCGGACAGCCTTCTGTTCGCCATGCCCATGGTGGCGGTTGTGGACCAGTGGTTTTTCTTCTTCTGAGAAAAAACCCGCGCGGCGGGTTCACGGGAATAAAGAAACATCATGGCAGAACTCTGGCCGGGCCAAGGCGGCCCGGCAATCGACTACATTTCGGGGCCGCCCTCCGAACGCTGGCGGCATGAAAGCCCGCGCGGCCTGGTCATTCTGGGCGCCACCGGCTCCATCGGGCGCAATGCCCTGGCTGTGGCGGAAGCCCGGCCGGGCTTTTTTCGCGTGCTGGGTCTGGCCTGCGCCCGCAATGTGCGCCGCCTGGCGGAACAGGCCCAACGCCACCGCCCCCCCTTCCTGGCCGTACTGGACGAAACGGCGGCCGCCGCCCTGGCGGCCCTGCTGCCCTCCGGCTACAGGCCGCGCATTCTGACGGGGCGCGAGGGCTACGCGCAACTGGCGGCCCTGCCCGAAGCCTCCACCGTGCTTTCGGCGCAGGTGGGCGCGGCCGGGCTGGCCGGCACTCTGGCGGCGGCGCTGGCCGGCAAGGTCATCTGCCTGGCCAACAAGGAATCCCTGGTGCTGGCCGGCGGCCTGGCGCGCGACATCTGCGCCCGCACCGGCGCGGTCATTCTGCCCGTGGATTCCGAACACAACGCCATTTTTCAGTGTCTGGCCGGACGCGGACAGGAAGTCGCCGTCCTGACGCTCACCGCCTCAGGCGGCCCCTTTCGCGGCAAAAGCGCGGCGGAACTGCGCCAGGTCACGGTGGAACAGGCCCTCCGGCATCCCAACTGGAGCATGGGCGCGAAAATCAGCATTGATTCCGCCACGCTCATGAACAAAGGGCTGGAAGTGGCCGAGGCCTTTCAGCTTTACGGCGTGCCCGGCGAACGCATCCGCGTGCTGGTGCACCCCCAGTCCATAGTCCATTCCATGGTGGAGCTGAACGACGGCTCGCTGCTGGCCCAGATGGGCACGGCGGACATGCGCATGGCCATCGCCCATTGCCTGCTCTGGCCGCATTGCGCGCCCGTGGGCGTGCCGCCGCTGGACCTGGTGGCCGCCGGGCGGCTTTCTTTCCATGAGCCCGACCTGGAGGCCTTTCCCTGTCTTGGCCTGGCCCGCGCGGCCCTGGCGCGGCGGGGCGGGCTGTGCGTGGTGATGAACGCGGCCAACGAAGCCGCGGTGGAACTGTTTCTGCAAGGGCAATGCGCGTTTACGGATATTCCCCGATTCATCGCCGCCGCTCTGGAGGCCCATGAAGCCACAACGCCGGGGCATGCCCCCCTCTGCCCGCCTCTGACCACGCCGCGGGACGCCCCTGACCCCCTTGCCCTTGAACGGGAAGTGCATATCATGGTGGAGCGCATTGAGCGCCTTGACCAGCACAGCCGCGCGCTGGTGCGCGAACTGGCCCGCGGCTGATGGGAGAACACGCGTGCTGACGACCATTATTGCCGTAGTCATTGTTCTGGGCGGCCTGATTTTTTTCCACGAGCTGGGGCACTTTGCCGTGGCCCGCGCTCTGGGCATGGGCGTGTCCGTCTTTTCCCTGGGTTTTGGCCCCAAAATTCTCAAATACAGGCGGGGCAAGACCGAATACGCCCTGTCTCTGGTGCCGCTGGGCGGTTATGTGGCCCTGGTGGGCGAGAGCGACGAGGCGGACATCCCTGAGGGCTTCAGCGCGGAGGAAAGTTTTGCCCTGCGCCCCGCCTGGCAGCGTCTGCTGGTGGTGGCCGCCGGGCCGGCGGCCAATATCGCGCTGGCCTGGCTGCTCTGCTGGGGCCTGGCCTTCGGCTGGGGCACGCCTGTGCTGCTGCCGCAGGTGGGCGCGGTGATGGAAAACAGCCCGGCGGCCAGGGCCGGTCTGCGGCCCGGCGACCGCATTCTGAGCATTGACGGCCAGCATGTGAAAAGCTGGGAAGCCATGTCCGACGCCATTGCCCGCAGCGGCGGCAGACCCATGCGGCTGGAGGTGGAGCGCGTCACCGCCGGCGACGCCGGGCAGCCCCTTTCCGACGCTGACGCCCGCCGCGACCGGGGCTGGACGGCAAAATCCGACACGCTGAGTCTTGAGATGACGGCGGAACGCGCCGCCCGCAAAACCATTTTCGGCGAAAACGAAACAGCCTGGCTCATCGGCGTGCGGGCCGCGGGCAGCGTGGCCACCCAGCCGGAAAGCTTCTGGCATGCGGCCTCGGCCGGCGCGGCCCAGACCTGGCAGATGGTTTCACTGACCTGGCAGAGTTTTGTCAAGCTGGCCGAACGGGTTGTGCCTCTGGATCAGGTGGGCGGCCCCATCATGATCGCCCAGATGGTGGGCGAGCAGGCCCATCAGGGTTTGCCCGGCCTGCTGGCGCTCACGGCCCTGATCAGCGTCAATCTGGGCATTCTGAACCTGTTGCCCATCCCCGTTCTGGACGGCGGGCAGGTGGTCTTCTGCCTGCTGGAGATGCTCTTCCGGCGGCCTGTGAACCGCAAAGTGCAGGAATACTCCATGCGCGTGGGCCTGGCGCTGCTCATCGGCCTGATGCTGCTGGCCACGTTCAACGACATCTGGCGGCTGTTCAGGAACTGAAGCATATGACAGCGCATTCCACGGGCCTGGAGCTGATTCTTAACGCCGCCGAGGGCGTATTGCAGATCGCCGTCACAGACAATGAACGCCTGCTCTGCGCTCAGGAGTGGCGCCGGGCCGAGCGCGCCACGGAAATTCTGGCCCCGGCCCTGCGGGACATCTGCGCCGCGCTGGATGTGCGTCTGGCGGATTTTCGCCGCATTGCCTGCGTGCGCGGCCCCGGCTCGTTCACCGGCATCCGTCTGGTGCTGAGCACGGCGGCGGCCCTGCGCCGCGCGGGCCGCGCCCGGCTGGCCGGGCTGGACTATCTGCAGGCCCTGGCCACCAGCGCGGCGCTCAGGCGCGGTCTGCTCTACGGCGCGCCGCTCTGGGTGCTGACCCATGCCCGGCGCAATCAGGTGCATTGCCAGGCCTTTGTCTCCTATGGCCCCCTGATTCCGGCCCAACCGCTGACAGCTGTGGAGCTCTGCCCGCCTGACGAAGCCTTGCGCCGCATCGCCGAACGGCCGGGGCACGTCTGCGGCAGCGGCCTGGCCCGCAACCCCGCTGTTTTCGCGCCCGCGCGGACGGGTTCAGGCCCCGCCGGAGCGGAAGAAGCCCGCGTGATGCCGGAGCTGACCAGCCCGGACATGGCTGCCCTCTGCCTGCTGGCCCGGCACGGCGACTACTTTTCCCGGGATCTGGAGCCGGCCTATGTGCGCTCCTGCGACGCGGCGGACAACCTGCCGCAACTGGCCGAACGTCAGGGAATGGACGGCGGCGAGGCCGTGAGCGCCCTGGACGCGTTGCTGGCGCGCGCGCCCAAAAGCGAAATCTGAGTCTCCCGCCGCTTCTTTTCCCGCATTTTCCCGGCGGGGCGGCGCTCTTGCCAAGGCCCGGCGGAACGCATATGCTGTTGCCCTGTTTCACGGCGCGGATCAGTCGCGCTCACAACAAACAAAAGGGGCGGGGGCTTGCGTTTCCGTTCTTTTACCCGTCCAGGCAGAAACCCGTTGTGGGTCATCAGGCCATTCCCCAAGGGGCGGGTTTTCTATTTCGCCGGTTTCTTTCACCGGTTCCGGCGTTCCGGGCCCGCCCGGTTCGGGGAACCCTGAGGCAGATATGGATAAGGACAGCAAAGAAGCCTTGCAGGTCGCCAAGGAACTGACCGCCAAATTCATTGAAACGCGCACGGTGTCGCCGGGCAACTTTGCCGAAATATTCCCGGCCGTCTATCGGGTGGTTTGCGCCGCCATCCGCGAAAACGCGGATGAAACCGAAGGAAAGCGGGCGTGAGCGCGGCCCCCGCTCCGGCTTCCGGCCAGCCGCGCGGCCATGACGCCGCCGTGGCCGGCATGTTCGGCCGCATCGCGCGTTTTTACGATCTGCTCAACCGTCTGCTCAGTCTGGGTGTGGATCAATACTGGCGTCGGGCGCTGGCCCGCCATGTGACTCCGGGCCGGGGCGGCGTGGTGCTGGACCTGGCCGCCGGAACCCTGGATGTGGCCCTGGCCGTGCGCCGCCGCCATCCCGCCGCCATAGTGCCCGCGCTGGACTTCTGCCCGCCCATGCTGTCTCTGGGCCGCCGCAAGCTCAGGGGCGACAACGCCCGACGCGTCCTGCCCGTGGCGGCGGACGCCAAACGGCTGCCCCTGCCTGACGCCTCGGTGGACTGCATTACAATGGCTTTCGGCATTCGCAACATTTTGCCGCGCGAAGCCGCCTTTGCCGAGATGTTGCGCGTGCTGCGCCCCGGAGGGCGGGCCTGCATTCTGGAATTCGGCTCCGGGCAGGAGCGTATCTGGGGCGGGCTGTACAATTTTTATCTGAACCGCGTTCTGCCGCGCGTGGGAAGGCTGTTTTCCAAAGACCCCGCGGCGTACGCCTACCTGGCGGACACCATCCGCGCCTTTCCCACAGCCCGGAAGCTGGAGGAGGAAATGCTGCGCGCCGGTTTTGCCCGCGCCCGGCATCTCAGGCTCACGTCGGGCATTGTCTGCCTGCATGTGGGAGAAAAGGCGTAGCCGCTCAGAGCCGCCCTACAGAGCCAGCCGGACAAGCAGCAGGCCCGCCGCCACGGCCGTCAGCCCGGCCAGACGCAACTGGCCCTCCGGGCGGGACAGCAGCTCGCTCATGGCCCGGCGCATGCCGCCGGGGAACAGCGCCCAGCACAGGCCCTCCAGCACAAAGGCCAGTCCCAGGGCGCGCAGAAAGAGAGCAAGATCAAACCGCATGTCCCTGTTGGTGACGGAAAATCGGTTTTTTGTAAAGGAAAGAAGCATGATCACTTTTGAAGCGCTGCAAGAACGCCGTCAGCCCCTGGCCGTGGTGGGCCTGGGCTATGTGGGCCTGCCCCTGGCCGTGGCCCTGTCGCGGCATATGGATGTGCTGGGTTTTGACATCAACGCCGGCCGCGTGGCGGAACTGACCCAGGGCCACGACCGCACCAGAGAAGTCAGCGACGAGGCGCTCAAAACCGCCGCCGTGCGCTACACCCGCGACCCGGCGGATCTCTCGCGGGCCGCCGTGATCATCGTGGCCGTGCCCACGCCCATTGACGACCACCGCTCCCCGGACCTCACGCCCGTGGTGGGGGCCAGCGCCACAGTGGGCCGCCATATGGGCGGGGGCTGCGTGGTGGTTTACGAATCCACGGTGTATCCCGGCCTTACGGAAGAAATCTGCGTGCCCATTCTTGAAAGGGAATCGGGCCTGACCTTTGGGCGGGACTTTACGGTGGGCTACTCGCCGGAACGCATCAACCCCGGCGACAAGGTGCATACGCTGGAAACCATCACCAAAATTGTTTCCGGTTCTGACCAGGCCACGGCGGATCTGCTGACAAAAATTTACGGCTCGGTGGTGCGCGCGGGCATTCACCGCGCCTCCAGCATCAAGGTGGCCGAGGCCGCCAAGGTGATCGAGAACACCCAGCGCGATCTGAACATCGCCCTGATGAACGAACTGGCGGTCATTTTTGGGCGCATGGGCATCGACACCCTGGAAGTGCTGGAAGCCGCGGGCAGCAAGTGGAATTTTCTGCCCTTCCGTCCCGGCCTGGTGGGCGGCCACTGCATCGGCGTGGACCCCTACTACCTGACCTTCAAGGCCGAGGAGTTGGGCTTTCACCCTGAAGTGATTCTGGCGGGCCGCCGGATCAACGACAATATGGGCAAATATGTGGCCGAATGCGCCGTCAAGCGGATGATCAGGCGCGGCCGGGTCGTCAGCGGCGCGCGGGTGGGCATTCTGGGCTTTACCTTCAAGGAGAATGTGCCTGACCTGCGCAATACCCGCGTGGTGGACGTGATACGCGAACTGCAGGATTACGGCGTGCAAACCCTGGTCAGCGACGCCCAGGCCGATTCGGAAGAAGCCCTGCGCGAATACGGGCAAAGGCTGGCGCCCCTGGACGAACTGCGCGACCTGGACGCCCTGATTCTGGCCGTGTCTCACAAGGAATACGCGGCACTGACCCCAGAAGAGCTCAAGCGGCGCTTCGCGGCTCCGGACAAGGCCGTGCTGCTGGATGTGAAGGCGCTGTTCGATCCCGCGGCCATGCGCGCCGCCGGCATTGATTACTGGAGGCTGTAAGCCCGGTGGCCCTGCTGATCTGCGCGGCCACCGGCAGGGAGCTGGCCGCTCTGGCCCCGACGCTCCTCCCCGGTGGGGAAGCCCTGGAGGAAATGCGGCTCTGGTCCGCGCCTCTCAAAGGCCGGGAAACGCTGTTCTGCGTTACCGGCGTGGGCCCGCTCAACGCGGCCCTGGCCCTGGGGCGCTGCTTTGGCCAGGCCGGGGCAGAGGGGCGGCGCATTGACGCGGTGCTCAACACGGGGCTGGCCGGCGCCTTTGACCTCGCGGCCCTGCCCCTGCGCGCGCTCTGCCTGGTGCGCGAGGAAATCTGGCCGGAATACGGCCTGCATGACGGCCAGAGCGTGACGGCCCGGGCATTCAGCTTTCCGCTCTGGCGGGGCGGGGCCGGCAACGGCGGCGCTGATGTTTATGACCGCCTGCCCCTGGCCGGCACGGAAGCGCTTCCCGGCGGCGCGCCTCGCTCAGGCGGGCGCATGTTCACGCCCTGCCGTTCGCTGACCGTGGCCGGGGTCAGCGCCAGCTTCGCCAGAGCGCGGGAGCTCTGGAACCGGCATCACGCGGAGCTGGAAAATATGGAAGGCTTTGCCGTGGCCTATGCCTGCGCCAGAGCCGGGGTTCCCTGTGTGGAGATACGTTGCGTGTCCAACAAGGTGGGCCCGCGCACAAAAGAGGAAAAGGATTTTCCGGGCGCGCTGCAATCGCTTGACGCGGTGCTGCCTTCACTCAACCTGTTGTGAGACATGGCAAACATTCTTCTCAAAGCACGCCTCGCCCTTGAGCTGCCGCCCATCAACGCGGCCCTTGAGCGCGCGGCCCAGGGCCTGCCCGAACCCGTGCGGCCTGTGGCGCGGCACATTTTTGAAGCCGGGGGCAAGCGCCTGCGGCCCCTGCTGACCGTGCTCGCCGCCCGCCTGCTGGGTTATGAACGCGCCGACATCTATGACCTGGCCATAACCATGGAAATGCTGCACGCGGCCACCCTGCTGCACGACGACGTGCTGGACAACGCCGCAAGCCGCCGGGGCAAGCCCACCGCGCATACCCTGTTTGAGGTCACGCCCACCATTCTGGCGGGCGACGCTCTGCTGGCCGAGGCCAACGCCCTGGTGGCGCGCTTCGGCGACCCGCGCCTTTCCCTTTGTTTTTCCGAGGCCACCAGCCGCACCGCCGCCGGAGAGATTCTGGAAATCGCGGCCCAGCGCCGGGTGGACACCAGCGCCGCCGAATACGAAGAAATCGTGCGCGGCAAAACCGCATGGCTGATCCGCGCCTCCTGCCAGCTGGGCGCGCTGCGCGCCGGCGCGACGGACGCGCAGAGCGCGGCGGCGGCAAGCTACGGAGAAAATCTGGGCATGGCCTTTCAGATGGTGGACGACGCCCTGGATTTCGCCCCCGAAAGCCTCACCGGCAAGCCCACGGGCGGCGACGCGCGCGAGGGCAAGCTCACGCCGCCCCTGCGGCTGTACCGTCTGGGTCTGGGCGAGGCGGAGCGCGTGGCCTTTGACGCGGCCTTCGGCTGCGGCCTGATAACCGAGAAGGACGCCGCCGCCATTGCCGAACGCATCCGCGACGCGGGCCACGACCAGCGCGCCCGTCTGGACGCGGAGGGCTATCTGGCCACGGCCCGCGCCGCCCTGGACGCCCTGCCCGACAAGCCGGAACGCGACCTGATGCGCCAGATGACCGACTATGTGCGCGACAGAAAAAAGTAACACCGCCGGAAATACTATTGTAAATTTGCCTGTGTGCGGCATCTGGAACGAAGCCGCACGCGTTCCGCCGAACGCGGCGGCGTCAGGGCATTTTACTGTTGAAAACAGGCAAGATGCCCTACTACAGGAAGGAGACCCCTATGCTCTACCGTGTGGAAACCGGCCTGCACGCCGGGCTGGACGACACCCAGGGCCGCAAGACGGCCCAGCATCTGCGCAAAGCCCTGGGCCTCAGCGTGGCGCGGGTGCGCCAGATCAAGGTTTTCACCGTGGACGGGCTGGATGCGGCTCAGGTTCGCCGCCTGCTGGACGAGGGCGTCTGGCACGACCCCATCTTGCAGTGCGCCTCGCTGGAACCCCTGCCCCTGCCCTCGCCTGAGCCGGACTGGTTCGTGGAGGTGGGCTTCCGCCCCGGCGTCACGGACAACGAGGCCCGCACGGCCCGCGACACGGCCGCCATGGTGCTGGGCATCCCGCGCGACAGCCTGCGCGTCTACACCGCCGTGCAGTACCGCATCCACAACGATGCGGCCGCCCCGCTCTGCCGCGAACAGGTGGAGGCCCTCAGCCGCGACCTGCTCTGCAACACCCTGATCCAGCGCTTCCGCATCAAGAGCCTGGAAGAGTGGCGCGCCGAACCGGGCTTTGCGCCGCAGGCGGCCAGGGTTACGGGCGAAGCCAACGACACGGTGGACGTCGTGGCCCTGTCCGGCATGGATGACGCGGCCCTGCAACAGGCCAGCCGCGAAAACACCTGGGCGCTCAGCCTCAATGAGATGCATTGCATTCGTGACCATTTCACGCAGGCCGGCGAAGCGGCCCGGCGCAAGGCCCTGAACCTGCCCGCCGACCCCACGGATGTGGAAATGGAGGCGCTGGCCCAGACCTGGTCAGAGCATTGCAAACACAAAATTTTCGCCTCGCGCATCGACTACCGCAACGAAGAAACCGGCCGCCGCGAGGTGGTGGACAATCTCTACAAGACCTGCATCCGCGACGCCACGGCCCTGCTGCGGGCGCGCATGGGCGAAAACGACTACTGCAAGTCCGTGTTCAAGGACAATGCCGGGGTCATTGCCTTTATCAACGGCTACGACGCCTGCATCAAGGTGGAGACTCACAACAGCCCTTCGGCTCTGGATCCTTACGGCGGCGCGCTGACCGGCATTGTGGGCGTGAACCGCGACCCCATGGGCACGGGCATGGGCGCGGAACTGGTCTGCAATACGGATGTGTTCTGCTTTGCCTCGCCCTTTTACGACAAGGCCCTGCCGCCGCGCCTGCTGCACCCGCGCCGCGTGCTGGAGGGCGTGCGCGAGGGCGTGGAGCACGGCGGCAACAAGTCGGGCATCCCCACGGTCAACGGCTCTCTGGTCTTTGACGAACGCTATCTGGGCAAGCCCCTGGTCTACTGCGGCACTGTGGGCATCATCCCCACAGAAATCAACGGTCGCCCCGGCTGGGAGAAAAAGGCCGAAATCGGCGACGTCATCGTGATGACCGGCGGCCGCATCGGCAAGGACGGCATTCACGGGGCCACCTTCTCTTCCGAGGAACTGCACGAGGGTTCCCCGGCCACGGCCGTGCAGATCGGCGACCCCATCACCCAGCGCAAGATGTACGACTTTATCCTGCGCGCGCGCGACCTGGGCCTGTACAACGCCATTACTGACAACGGCGCGGGCGGCCTGTCCTCCTCGGTGGGCGAAATGGCCGAAGATACAGGCGGCTGCGTGCTGGATATCGCCAGGGCCCCGCTGAAATACGACGGTCTGCGGCCCTGGGAAATTCTGCTCTCCGAGGCGCAGGAACGCATGACCCTGGCCGTGCCGCCGGACAAACTGACGGCCTTTATGGAGCTGGCCGCGCGCATGGATGTGGAGGCCACGGCTCTGGGGCATTTTACCGATTCCGGTTTCTTCGAGGCCCGCTACGGCGACCGTGTGGTGGCCTCCCTGCCCATGCGGTTCATGCACGACGGCGTGCCCCAGCTGGAGCTGGAAGCCGTGTGGAAAGCCCCGGACATGCCGGACATCCGCGTGGAAAGCGCGGGGCTCGACGCGCGGGGCGAAGGCGCATTTCTGCGGCGCATGCTGGGGCGACTGAACATCTGCTCCAAGGAATACATCATCCGCCAGTACGACCACGAAGTGCGCGGCGGCAGCGTCATCAAGCCCCTGGTGGGCGCGCTGCGCGACGGCCCGGCCGACGCCGGCGTGCTGCGCCCCCTGCTGGAGTCGGACGCCGGCCTGGTCATCAGCCACGGCATCTGCCCCAAATTCAGCGATTACGACACGTACTGGATGATGGCCAACGCCATGGACGAGGCCGTGCGCAACGCCGTGGCCGTGGGCGGAGACCCCGACGCCCTGGCCGGGGTGGACAACTTCTGCTGGTGCGACCCGGTCTGGAGCGAAAAAAATCCCGACGGCCGCTACAAGCTGGCCCAGCTGGTTCGGGCCTGCAAGGCGCTGCGCCAGTTCTCCCTGGCCTACAACCTGCCCTGCATTTCCGGCAAGGATTCCATGAAAAACGACTACACCGGCGGCGGAGAGCGCATTTCCATTCCGCCCACGGTGCTCTTCTCGGTGCTGGGCGTGATCCGCAATGTGACCTGCACCCAGACTTCCGATTTCAAGCGCGAGGGCGAGCATATTTACCTGCTGGGCGGCACCTGGCGTGAAATGGGCGGCAGCGAGGCCGCCGACGAACTGGGCCTCAGGGGCGGGCGCGTGCCGCAGGTGGACGCGGGCACGGCCCTGCCGCGCTACCGCGGCCTGCACGCGCTCATGGGCCAGCGAGCCGTGGCCGCCTGCCATGACTGCTCGGACGGCGGCCTGGCCGTGGCCCTGGCTGAAATGTGCATCGGCGGCCGCCTGGGCGCGGAAGTTGACCTGGACGCCGTGCCCGCCCTGGAAGCCATGAACCGCACGGAACTGCTCTACAGCGAGTCGGCCAGCCGCCTGCTGGTCAGCGTCAGGCCGGACCTGGCCATGCTGCTGGACGCTCTGGGCATGTGGCAGATATGCCGCCGCATCGGCACGGTCACGGGCGACGGGCATCTGACCCTGAAAAGCGGCGACAGCACGCTGCTGCGCGAAAATGTGGACGAGCTGGCCCGCGCCTTCAAGCACACGCTGGACTGGTAAGACCTTCTTGTCGCGCTCGCCATCGCCATGCAAATGCCGCCCCTGAAGGGCGGCATTTGCATGGGCCTTTCACGGCAACGCGGCAACCGGGGCTGCCTCTAAAAATTGACCACAACCTGCTCGCCGTCGGAAGCGCGCCGCCCAATGTCGCCGATGCGCCAGGCCCGCAGATTAAAAGCCTGAATGCGGTTGACGGCTTCTTCGGCCTGCTCGGCGGGCAGTACAAGAATGTAGCCGATGCCGCCGTTGAATATCTGGAGAATTTCCGGCCAGGAGAGCTCGCCCGCCTCTTTGAGCCAGTGAAAGACCGGGGGCATCCGCCAACTGCCGAAATTGATTCTGGCCTCCACTTGCGCAGGCAGCACGCGCGGAATGTTGTCGTAAAAGCCGCCGCCCGTGATGTGGGCCATGCCCTTGACGTTCATGTCGCGCAGCAGGGAGCGCACGGCCTCCACATAGATGATGGTGGGCGTCAGCAGCACGTCGCGCACGCTGACGCCGTCCGCGCCGGGAAAAGCGTCGTCCGGGCCGAGGCCGCTCTGCTCCAGAATCCTGCGCGCCAGGGAAAAACCGTTGGAGTGCAGGCCCGACGAGGCCACGCCCACAATGACGTCGCCCACCTGGATGCCTGAGCCGTCGATGAGTTTGGCGTTATCCACCAGGCCCACGCAAAAGCCCGCCAGATCGTACTCGCCGGGAGCGTACATATCAGGCATTTCGGCGGTTTCGCCGCCCAGCAGGGCGCAGCCGGCCTGACGACAGCCCTCGGCCACGCCGCCGACCACGGTTTCAGCCGTGTCCACATCCAGCTTGCCGGTGGCGAAATAATCGAGAAAAAACAGCGGCGTCGCGCCCTGCACCAGAATGTCATTGGCGCTCATGGCCACCAGATCGATGCCCACACTGTCATGCCTGTTAAAGGCAAAGGCCAGCTTGAGTTTGGTGCCCACGCCGTCGGTGGAGGAAACCAGCACCGGTTCGCTCATGCCGCTGAAGTCCGGGCGGAACAGGCCGCCGAAGCCGCCGATGTCGGAAAGGACGCCCCTGGTCTGGGTACTCGCCACCAGGCGCTTGATGCGTCCCACCAGGGCGTTGCCCGCCTCAATGTTGACGCCCGCTTGGGTATAGGCTTTTGCGCGCTCGCTGGACATGCGTTGCCCTCCTTCTAATCCGCACTGCATAGCAAATTTTTCCCCGGACCCCAAGTCTCTTTTTTCATGGACCGGTTCGCCCCCCGCTGGTATAATTATAAAAAATAGGACAGCTCTATGCGTAACCATCATATATTTTTATTGCTTTGGCTCGCGCTCTGGTTCTGGCCGGGCGCCTCCGCCGAAGCCGGGGAGCGGGAAGGCGCTTCCCCGCCCCCGTCGTCCACGCACAATGAATACCATAATTCCACCATATACAACGGCGACGTGCACATCAGCAATACCGCCCCTGGCTCCGATGGTTTCGCGGGTTCCTGGCGAGAGCCTGAAACAGGCGACATCATCACTTCGGTCATCGCGCCCCGGCGGCCTTCGCCACAGGAACAGAGCGCGCCGCTCATGGTGGCGCCGCAGCTCTATCCCGGCGGCGGGCAATCCCCCTGTCCGCCGCGGCCGCACCCCGGGCCCCGGCCCGGTTTCCAGCCGGGCTGGCCGGACGTGACGCCGCCGGGGGGTTCATCACCGGGCTGGCGGCCGCCGCATCCGTCCGGTCCGCCGCCGCGACCGTATCCCGGGCCACAGCCCGGTTTTCTGCCGGGCTGGCAGACGCCCGTGCCGTCCACAGGCACGGGGGGCATGGGGAACGCCGCTTCAGCCATTCGCGGCGCGGGGGGGCGCTGAAATGCGGGCCATGCTCTGGGAGCCGGTCGGCGAAGATGTGCGCTGTCAATTATGCGCGCACGCCTGCCGTCTGAAAAAGGGCGGCAAGGGATTGTGCGGAGTGCGGGTGAACATGGGGGGAGAGCTGGTTTCCATGGTGGCGGATGTTGTCACCTGCATCCAGATGGACCCGGTGGAAAAGAAGCCCCTCTATCATTTCCTGCCCGGCAGCAAAACTTTTTCCGTGGGCAGCGCGGGCTGCAATTTTCAGTGCCGTTTCTGCCAGAATCACCTGATCGCCCGTGTGCCGCCCGACGGCGTGACGCCCGGCAGGCGCATTGCGCCGGACAAACTGGCGCGCCTGGCGGAAGAGCGGCACGCGCGCAGCATGGCCTTTACCTACAACGAACCCACGGTTTTTTTCGAGCAGATATATGAAACCGCCGGGCTGGCTCAGGCTGTTGGCTTGCGGGTCATTCTGGTCAGCAACGGCTTTATGGGCGAGGATTTTTTGCGGCTCCTGCGCAACCGGGTCGACGCCATCAATGTGGATCTGAAATCCTTCAGCGATGATTTTTACCGTGACTACTGCGGCGGCCGCCTTCAGCCCGTGCTGGACAATCTGAAGGTCATCAGGGGCATGGGCTGGTGGCTGGAGGTGACCACGCTGATCATTCCGGGCTGCAACGACAGCGACGCCGAGCTGCGCGACATGGCCGCTTTTGTGCGTGATGAGCTGGGGCCGGATACGCCCTGGCATCTCTCGGCCTTTCACGGGGCCTACCGTATGGCGGGGCGCCCTTCCACGCCCTTGTCCCGACTGGAAGACGCCTGGAGCATCGGCCGGGAAGCGGGCCTTCATTTCGTGTATATCGGCAATGCCGCCACAACCATGGGCGGCACGACCTTTTGCCCCTCCTGCGGCGCGCCGGCCATTGAACGCCGGGGCTGGCAAACGCGCCGTCTGGGTGGGCCGGGACGCTGCCTCGCCTGCAAGGCGGCCTTGCCCGGAGTCTGGAAATGATTCTGGTCTACACCGGCAACGGCAAGGGCAAAACCTGCGCCTGCGTGGGGCAGGCCGTGCGCGCCCTGGGGCGGAATATGACTGTGGCCTTCGCTCAGTTCATGAAGCGGGACGGTCAGGCCGGGGAACAGCTCATGCTGGCCCAATGGCTGGGGCGGCGCTTTCTGGCCGGGGGCGAGGGTTTTCTGCGCCGTGAGGAGGATCGCCCGGCTCACCGGGCCGCCGCCCTGCATGTGCTGGAGTGGGCGCGCGCCCGGCTGCCGGAGGTCGAGATGCTCATTCTGGACGAAACGCTCTACGCCCTGGACGCGGGCATTCTGCGCAGAGAGGAAGTGGAAACGCTCATGGCCGAAGCCCGCGCCGCCGACCGGCATCTGGTGCTCTCCGGTCGCAACGCGCCGGACTGGCTGCTGCGGGAGGCGGATCTGGTTACGGAAATGGACGAAATCAAGCATCCCTGGCGGGCGGGCGTCAAAGCCGCGCCCGGCATTGAGTTCTGAGGTCGGCATGCCCCCGTATGTCATGTCTTCCCGGCCATCTCTGAGCATTTATGTGGCCGCCTCCTTCAGGCACAAGCACGGCGTGCGCCTGCTGGGCCGCGCATTGCGCGCTTTGGGTTGCCGCATACTGGACTGGACGGAAAAAGCCGTGCCGCCGCCAGGTCTGACCCCGGCCCAGCGCCGCATCTGGATGGATACGGATCAGGACGGCGGGCAGATTTATGACTTTTGCCGCAATGCCTGCCTTACGGCGGATATGGTCATCTACTACGGCGCATCCGGCCAGGACGCGGGCGTGGAAGTGGGGCTGGCCGCCGGGGCCGGCGTGCCGGTGCTGGGCATACGCGGCCCGCTGGAAGGGCCTGGCCTCATGCTGCACGGTGCGGTCTGTCTGTGGGTTGACGGGGCTGAAGAAGCGCTGGAGCTGGTGAAAAGGGTGATGGATCATGCCGAAACCGGCTGGGCCGCCCTGGCCGATGAAACGGACGGGGCCGTGCGCCGTCTGGCCGAGGCCGTGCGCCGCCGTTGCGCGGCATGAAAAAGGCTCGCTCAGGGGCTGCCGCCATTGGAGCATTTTGCATTCGAAAATATCTGGCAGCCAGCAGTGTCCCATGTTCTGACCCGCGGACTTCACGCCTCCATCAGAGTTTAACGCCGCAAAGGAAGCGTTCTCTCTGCCCGTCCGGACAAAGGCCGGCGACAAAGGGGCGCATTGTCAGCGCGCCCCCTTTGCGCGGAGTCGTGCCGGATTTATGTGTTCAGCGGCGCGTCAGGCGTGGCCCGGGGCTGCGAAGGGCCCGGGGATGGGGGCAGCTCACGCTCGTTCAGCTTGTCCTGCCTGGCGGCGTCCGCCGGAGCTTTGGCCGAACGCTGGGGCAGCATCAGATAGCTGGTCACCGAGGTCACGCCCTTGACGCCGCGCGCGGTACGGATGGCGATGCGTTTTTCGGCGTCGTCCCTGACCACGCCCAGCAGCACCACGCGCCCCGCATTGACTTCGGTATCAATGCGGGTGGAGGACAGGCCCTTGGCTCCGATCAGATCGGTGCGCAGCGAAGTGGCCAGATAAAGGTCGCTGGCGTCGCTCCTGGCCGGGGAGAACCAGTGCGGCGTCACGGAACGCGGCTTGTAGCGGCGGGCGATGGCCAGGGCTTTGCCCTGCATGTTCTGGGGCACTTCGCCCACCAGAAAGACGTTGCCGTAGTAAGAATAGACGGCAATGGCCCAGCCGTCGCTGAAGCGCTCGTTCATCAGCGCGGTTTTGATATTGGTGGCCAGAGCCTTGTCGTCCGTGATGGTGTCCATGAGGCGCTGGTCGTCATAGAGGCCATAGGCGCTGTAAGCGCAGCCGTTAAGGGCAGCCAGGGCAGCCAGCAGCAGCGCAAGGGCAAGGCGTCGCATAGTTCCTCCTCGGGCGCGGCTATTCGGCTTCACGGCGAATGCGCGCGCCCACGGCGTTGAGCTTGTTTTCAATACGCTCGTAACCACGATCCAGATGATAGATGCGGCGCACCTCGGTGACTCCGCGCGCCGCCAGGCCGGCCAGCACCAGAGAGGCGCTGGCCCGCAGATCCGAGGCCATGACCGGCGCGCCGGTGAGGCGGCTTACCCCGCGCACCATGGCCGTGTGCCCGGAAACCTTGATCTGCGCGCCCATCCGCATCAGTTCCAGCACGTGCATGAAGCGGTTTTCAAAAATGCTTTCCTCCACCACGCTGGCCCCGTCGGCCAGGCACATCAGAGCCATGATCTGGGCCTGCATGTCTGTGGGAAAACCGGGATAGGGCTGAGTGCTGATGTCCGTGCCGCGCAGCGGGCAGCCGCATTTGGCCAGTACGCCGTCGGGCGTGGCCGTGATGTCCATGCCCATGCTTTGCAGCTTGAGGATTACAGCCTCCAGCTCGGTGAAAGGGCAGTGACGCAGCAGCAGTTCGCCGCCGGTAATGCCGGCGGCCACCAGAAAGGTTCCGGCTTCAATGCGGTCGGGCATGATGGCGTATTCCGCCCCGTGCAGGCCGCTCACGCCCTGCACGCGAATGCAGCTCGTGCCCTGGCCCTCGATGCGCGCGCCGCAGGCCAGCAAAAAGTTGGCCAGGTCCACCACCTCCGGCTCACGGGCCGCGTTTTCCAGAACGGTTTCACCTTCGGCCAGAGCCGCGGCCATGAGCAGATTTTCCGTACCGCCCACCGTGGGCAGGTCAAAGGTGATGTGCGCGCCCTTGAGCTTGCGGCAGCGACCGATGATGTAGCCTTCTTCCAGCTCGAAGCGCGCCCCCATCTGCTCCAGGCCCTTGAGGTGCTGATCCACAGGCCGCGCGCCGATGGCGCAACCGCCGGGCAGGGCCACGCGGGCCTGGCCGATGCGCGCCAGCAGCGGCCCCAGGCAGAGCACCGAGGCCCGCATGGTGCGCACCAGGTCATAGGGAGCTTCGGGCAGCAGGACGCCCGGCGTCACCTGAACCCGTTGTTCCTGATAGGAGCAGGGGCAGCCCAGCATGCCCAGCAGCCTGAGCGTGGTATGAATGTCGCGCAGGTCCGGCACATTGGTGAAAACGACCGTCTCATTCAGCAGGATGGACGCGAACAGGAGGGGCAGGGCCGCGTTTTTGGAACCACTGACGTCGATGCTGCCGGTGAGCGGCACGCCGCCTTCAATAATCAGCTTGTCCATATGTCTCCGGGAACATTGTTGGGACGGCCGGGCCGTCTGTGATGGTAACACATTGTCAGCGTAGTTTTTTTTCTAAAGAAAATCCAGAATTGTTCTCCGGAAAAATCGCTTGCCAAAAAAAAGTATTTTGCGTAAGTAAATTTTTCCGTGGCGGAAGTAGCTCAGTTGGTAGAGCACCTGGTTGTGGCCCAGGTGGCCGTGGGTTCAAGTCCCATCTTTCGCCCCATGAATTTGCCCCGCGTCCGCTACGCCACGACGCGGGGTTTTCGTTCGGAGCGTGGCGCAGCTTGGTAGCGCACCTGCTTTGGGAGCAGGGGGTCGAAGGTTCAAATCCTTTCGCTCCGACCACGCGTGCAAGGGGTTGCGGAATTTTCGCAACCCCTTTTCATGTCAGGCGCGCTTTTTTGGCGCAAAACAAGAAAGCGCTGATTGGCCTAGTATACTGAGTAAGTATCCCCCGGCAAAGCCGGGGGATACTTACTATTCCACCCACAAGACGAAACAGATACAGGAAGGTTAATCAGCCACCCGAGATTTCATCTTCATTTTACTCCCACCAGCGCCTCTTGGTTAAATTTTGTTGAAAGATGGTTTGCCGAATTGAGCAACAAGCGGATTAGGCGAGGTAGCCATAGAAGTGTGGAGGAACTTGAAAGTGCTATTAAAAATTATATTGAGCAAAATAATCAACATCCAAAACCAGTTGTGTGGGTTAAAACCGCCGAACAAATCATCGAAAGCATAGGCAGCTTTTGTACAAGTATTTCTGATTCATGACAGTAGGAACGCCGACGGCAAAAAGATCGGCCATCAGCTTTTGCGAAAGCCAGATGGTTTCGTCCTCATAGCGGGTTTCTATGCTCTGCTTGCCCGCCTGTCCGGTGAAGATCAGAAATTCCGCCGTGCTGTTGCGGATCGCCGCGCAGCGCCTTTCTCGTCTTTTTACGGTTCACAGGATTCCACCTTGTTCACATCCCTTCAAACCAGGCGGCATCCACCTCCACCTCTTCCACCATGCGTACTTTGACGCCCAGGCGCAGTTGTTTGAGCATTTCCACGAGGTTTTCGCCGTCGATCAGGTCGATGGGCGAGGCTCCGTCACGGGTGGCCTCTTTAATGGCGTCACGGGTAAAGGTGCCGGTGGTAATAAAAAGCCCCTTGTCCGCCCGACCGATCATGGCCCCGCGAAAGTCCCGGATGGCCCCGGAACCGACACTTTCTTTATAGCGCTTACACTGGAACACGACATGGTAGCTCAAGACGTTTTGCAGCTTGATGATGCCCTTGCCGTCAATGCCTCCGTCACCCGAGCGCCCGGTGACTTCCACCTGGACAAAGCCGCTTTCCCGCAAAAGTCGCATGGCAAGGCGTTCAAAGGCGTCCGGCTTGAGGCGCAACAGTTGCTGATGCAGATTCTCCTTCCATCCGACTTCCACTTCTTCGGCAATGGCGAAAGAGACGCCTTCATCCTGCTTGTGACTATGCTGTTTTTTCTTATACTGCCTGGCCTGTGCATCTTCCCCCCTGACGATCTGCACCACTTCGTTAGGGTCGATATTCTGGCCGGGGTGGTACTTACCGGTAAAAGACCAAATACCGCGTTCGGAATTATCAAGCAGGCCGTACTTCTTCAGGTATGTTCTCGCCCAGGCCAAACGGTATTCCATCTCGGTCTGGCTGGACTTTTCCGGATTGTGCGGCTGAGAGGCGATCGCATCCGGCAAATTCAGCGCCTGGATCACGCTGTTGGCTATTTCCTCAATACTGCCAGAACCGCCAAGCTGCTCCAGAGCTTTGAGGGTAGGGAGCATCAGTTTGTCGAAAGTAGGCATTTGCATGGGCGGCTCCGAGGTCATTGCGGTGTAATAAACACCGGAGGTTCAGACCAGTCAAAGGCTGAAGAATTCGGCGTGTATGCGCTTTTCCAGTGCGTCAAAGAGGCAGGGTCAAGTAACGATATATTGTCATAGGAGGCGTTAACGGAACTATCTGTTCCATGCCCAAACATGACGCCACCTATATCCGTCAGGATATAGCGGTTATGGATTTCCTGTGCACTGGGAAGGTTCCTTATGCGGTATATCATCAGCTTCAATCCGTTCGGGAGTAAGGCGGGCAGGCTTTCTTCACATCCATTTCCGAACTCATCTGCCGGGCAGGAATTTTTTCCGGTATCCACAGCGCACACTATGGCAATAGTTCTCTCCGCCTCCGCTCTGACATGGTTTGCTTGTGCAATTGTATCAAAATACAATTTGTATGTTTGCCTGAATCGATCTTCAACGAAAAAATAGGGATCGACAAAGGTAATCATCGAAGCATTCCGCAATAACGGCGTTAACGCGTCGTTCAAATTTTTCGCGCTACGGTGCACAAGACGACTTCCCGGGCAGGCGAACAGATGGCAATCTCTGCTACGCAGCCAGTCAAAATTGCGATGAGGCAGTGCGTCACTGTCCGGTTCGCGGGTTGACAGAATCCCCTCAAAAGGGAGTCTGTCATGCTCGCCAGCAAACGACTGTGCCCAAGGAATGGCGTTGCAGCGTTTTGTTGTCGTCCGCGTGCATTCGGCCGCGAGCTCCGTTACCTGCTTTACTCGCTCTTGCCATTTCGCCTTATGTTTTGGTTCAGTGGCCGATTCCTGCTGTATTAAAGCAAGTGCGCGCGCCTTGGCTCCAACATCTTCAGGGTAGCCGGCTGTTATGCAGGCGGAACCTATTGTAAGGGCACGGCAGAAGGAGGAGGCCAAATCCTGCTTGTCCACAAGCTCCAGGAGGAAAGCCGGATCAACGGCATACTCGTGGATCATCCGAACAGCTCCTCGCCGCGCTCGTCAAAAAAGCCTTCTGGCCAGGGAGTATTGAACGAGCCGTCTTCATCCAGCCCAAGGCGGTAAATTTCCGTGCGCCCTTCGTAAGTTCCTATCCAATGCACGGCTATATCCGTGTGCGCCAGGCGTGTGGATTCAGCAGAGGCGCCTTTGTGGGTATTACGTATGCGCCTCAATAGGCGCAGCAATAAATGTTCGCTGTGCGTTTCCAGGAGGAAGATCGGCGAGTTTTCTTTGGCAATAGCCTGAATAAAAATATCCCCCAGGGCGGTCTGCCAGGCGGGATGGATATGCAGTTCCGGCTGCTCTATGGCAATGGCGGCGCCTTGCTTGGACAAGGCCGCCGCTACAACGATGGGGATGACCTGCGATATGCCGACGCCCATATCGTGGGGCTCCACTTCTACGCCGGTACTGTCATTGCGCAATGCGATACGGATTTCCGGGGATTGGGCCAGGAATTCCCGGAGCAAGGGCAATGCGCTTTCGTCGAAGTCTTCCAAAAGGCTCTGGCGGAGGGCAAGAGCCAACGGGCCATATGCATCCAGAGGCAACATCTTTTTCCGCACGATGCTGTAGCCTGTGGTCAAAAAATCGGGAGTGTTCAGCCCGCGATTAATCATTTTTAGCTGATCATCCGTGGCGGTTGCCAGGATATCCCAGGCAGCCAAGCCCTCGGCCCAGCGGCGGAAGGTCGGCTTTTGCGGTCTATGCTGGCCTCTGTCAGGAATAGCGCGCAGGGGGCCAATGTACAGAACGGTATTGAGGAACGTGCGGACAAGGCTGCACGGGCCGAGAAGTAGGCTGGAAAGTAGCGTCAGACAATTCATGCAAGCATCAACGCTAACTGATTCCGGGTCATAATCAGGGTCAATGTCCGCGTATTCCAAGGGGAGAGGAGAATCCCAGTTGAGGATAGGAGCTTTGCCCAAAGAAAATACTATTGGGGTTCTGCCCTCGTTTATTGGCAAGTCAATCGTTGATATTTCTTTTGTCACCGCATCAAGATCGGCAAAAGGTTGCATAAGAGAGGGGATTTTTTCGAGAACAGCATCTCGGTAATCCAAAAATTCATTCCCATAATCATCAGGGTGTGAATCTATACGTTTCCACAACCTTTCCAACTTTTCTCCTGTCAAAAAAGTTTTTGCTTCTTTTGATAAAAAAGGAGATATGTTCAGTGGATTGAAGGATGCCGTCAATGTGCGGGAATCAAGTTTAATGACAGTAAGTCGTTTGCCATTCACAGAAATACCGCATTGTACGAGTTCTGCTCTCTCTAAAGTCGTATTCCAGTGAATGAACATTTCAACATAGACAGATTCTACCGATGCCAGCAGAGGTTCAATTTCCTTCCAGCCTTCCCATTGTTGCAATTCCAACGAATCGCCAATAAGTGGCAATCCATCCGTCTGTATTTCCAAATCGATAGAAACGGTACGGCTAAGGTCATGTCTATGCACATAGTCCTTGAAAGAACCTAAATCCAAGCCCTTGCCGCTGGGTTCAGTATATTCCAAATCCGGTTCCGGGTGGCAAAAAGTCTCCCGTGCCAGATGCAACGCTTGAATAACCGTACTCTTGCCCGCATTGTTCGGGCCGAAGAGTAAGGTAATGGGCGCGAATTCAATGCGAACGCCGCGTTCATCAATACCTTTGAAATTTTTGATGGTCAGGGCTGTCAGGCGCATGTATGCCTCGCTTAACTGAAAAATTGCTGCATTAAAGACGCCTTGGACGCCTCTGCTTCCGCAAGTTGGCGCTGCATCGCAAATTTTGATTTGTCGACCTGTTCGATGAAGGAGGCGAAGTGATTTTGGAGGGCGATGGGGGGAATCAATATTTTAATACTTTGTAATTCTTGGGCATTGATATTTGCCTGACCTATGATGGATTTACACATGCCGCGCAAAGTTAGTTTCCCATAGTCAGAATTAAGAAAAGCAGAGAGATATGTTGGAGTAGCTCGGTTGTTCACTCTCAGGCGAATAATGTACCCCGCGATAACCATAGGCGTATCTGATTTAAATACGCATGTTTTCCCGACCAATTCCTTGCTATTCGTGCGGTTAAACAAAACGTCGCCATCTCTGACGATGTATTTCTCAACTTCGCTATCTGGCATATCGATAGATTTAAGGTCAGACAGGTCAAGTTCACCGCTGTATGTGATATTATTCATCCGCAGGTATGCATATTTTCCATGATCTGATGCAGGTTTGCTCGTTCCATACCGTACGTCATCTGTAATATCGCGAATGGTGCCGCGCTCCCACCCCATCGGATTGGTCACAGGGTCACCGAACATCTCGATAAACCTCGATTTAACCAAAGCGTCCGCCAGCTTCAGGGCTTCCTGGCGCTTGCGGCGTATGGCATCGGCTTTATCCAGAATGGCGGCTATGCGGCGTTGTTCTCCAAAAGAAGGCAAGGAAAGTTCTAGGTTGTCAAGGCGCGAGCGCTCAACATGCGGTATCGTTGTACCTGTTGTTTTTCCATTCAAAATATGAAATTTAGTCTGCAAAAAGCGACCAACATAGGGTGTATAAATAGATTTATCTTCTAAGCGTAATCGAGCTATTGTACTTCCTATAATTCCTGACAATCCATATCCAACAGTCCCAGCATTGGCTCCATCCCAAGCGATACAGATATCACTTGCATCAACAAATACACCATTTTTATCTAAAGAATATTGCAAGATATTGTCTGATCTTAAATCCTCTATTTGAATATAGCGTAGCGCATTCTCAATTTTTATATTGGTCACATGGGTTGCTTTACGCCCTTTGGAGACGCGAATTATATCTCCAACTTTAACCTTTCTCATCCCAACATCCCCCGCAGTTCCCGCATATCCGCCGTGATCTCTGCTTCCAGTTTTTCCATGCGTTCCAGAATAACCAGAGGAGGATCATATTCTTCCGGCACATAAACCTGCTCTTTATAACGGTTCAGACTGAGGTCGTATTTATGCTCACGGATTTCAGTCGCCGGGACAAAAAAAGCCTGGGTCTTGCGGTCTACATCATTTTTCGCGTCCCGTGCCTTCCAACGGCGCAGGAGTTCCGGCAAATCGTCGGCCGCAATGGGATTGCGTTTGTCGTCCAGGCTGTAGCCGTCGGCCTTCACGTCAAAAAAGAACACATCTCCGGTCTTGCCGCCCTTGGTGAAGAGCAGAATGGCCGTGCTGACCCCGGCGTAGGGTCTGAACACACCGGAGGGCAGTGAGATGACGCCGTCCAGTTGGTTTTCATCCACCAGCAGTTGCCGCAGAGCGATATGCGCCTTGCCGGAGCCGAACAACACGCCATCCGGCACAATGACGGCGCAACGGCCGCCCAGTTTGAGCATGCCCAACATGCGCACCAGGAAGAGCAGTTCCGTCTTGGTGCTCTTAACCTTGCGGGTCAGTTCCTGGGCGATATCGTCGGTGTCCAGGTTGCCCTTGAAAGGGGGATTGGCCAGGACGACATCAAAATAGCCCTCCGCTTCCGCCGGATAGTTTTGTTTGAAACTCTCCGACAGGGAATCCTGATAAAAAATACAGCGACCGGCCACCCCGTGCAGCATCATGTTCATGGCCGAGAGGCGCAACATGGTCAGATCGAAATCAAAACCCCGGAACATGCGGTTATTGATGTGCTCCTGATAAGAGGTAAGTTGATCGCCGATATATACGGGCTTGCCGTCCGGGCCTTCATAGACCATATCCGGCGAGGTATGCATCCGGCGCAGGTATTCCATGGTTTTGACCAGAAAACCCGCTGTGCCGCAAGCCGGGTCGCCGATAGTTTCCGTGGGTTTTGGTTCAACCAGTTCCACCATGGTTTCCAGTATATGGCGGGGCGTGCGGAACTGGCCGTTGATGCCCGCCGTGCTGAGCTTGGAAAGCAGATATTCGTATAAATCGCCTTTGGCGTCGGTGCTGCTCATTTCCATATCGTCAATGGCGCTGATAGCGCTGCTGAGCAAACCGGGCTTGACGATGAGAAGCTGAGCGTCTTTCATCAACGCGCCCAGGCCGATTTTAGCTCCTTCATTGTCGCCGTTGACCTCACGGGGCTGATCCAGGGTCCGCAGAAAAGGAAAGACCTTGTCGCGCACCAAGGCCAGAAGTTCCTCGCCGTTTTTGTGACGGAAACTGCTCCAACGCAAATCCTGCTGGTCTTTGCCGAACCACAGGGCTTTGAAGGGTCTGCCCGTGCGCTGGGCGGCTTTTTCACGGTTGGTTTCCGCTTCATCCAACATGCGACAGAAGAACAAATAGGTGATCTGTTCGATGACGGTCAGGGGGTTGGTGATGCCTCCAGTCCAGAAATCCGTCCAAAGTTTGTCTATTTTGCCGCGCAAATCGCCGTTGGTCATGGTTCTATGTCTCCAAAGTCGTGGTTAAGCGGAAGCCCTGCCTGGTTTGTCCGGTTCTCCAACCAGGGAATGCAGAACATGAATCAGATCCCGCATCTGTTCTTCTTCGGGGAATACGCCGTCCGGCCCTTCGGCGTTCATGTGCGTGAAAGGAGCTTCATAAAGATTTTCCAGGCGTACCGGGCCATACGCTTGAATATGCTTTTGCAGCAGGTTCAAAAATGCAATCTGCAAAGAACTGAGACTTGGGTGATTGTGAAAGAACACAGCAAAGCGCTCTCTGACAATCTCCGCATCCATGCCTACTATGGCCCGCAATTCCTTTTCCAGTTGCGAGGCAGCGGGATAAAAATCCCGCAAGTCCGCAAGATCCACACCGGCGTTCTGGGTCAGCACCAGGGAAGCCAGCCGGTCAAAATCGCCATCGGTCAAACCTTCGCCGCGCCTGAGCTTGCGCAGGGTGGGGTCTGTTAAAAAATGCGGTTCCAGAACGCCGCGCACACGTTCGCGGTATTCCCGCATATCCTGTGCTGACGGCCGCAAACGCCCTCCTACGGTATAGCGCACGTCGGAATCGGCAATATCCAGCACAAGCGGCGGCAGACCCGGCGGCGTACCGGGAGCAAGGCTGTATTGCATGATGCCGCGCAGGGTCTGGCGTTTCTCTTCCAGCGCGGGCAAAAGCTCCGACAAAGCCTGTTGCCAGAAACACTTTTCCCGGAGCGTCTTGATATGCTCGAATTTGTCGCGTACCGCCGTGATGTTTGTTTGCAGTCCTGCCAAGGCATTATCCAGTTCGGCCCTGAGCCCTTCCACTCCGGCGCTTTCCCGCAGCAACGCGCTTTGCAGTTCGGTCAGCAACAGGTCAAAGGCATAGGCGTCTTTTTCACCCCGGATGCTCACATACCGCATAAGCGGGGCAAGCTCCCGGCGTAGTACCTCCACAGTCGCCGGTTCAAACCGCTCCAGGGTGGAGCCGGAAAGGGCAAAGAGCTTGTGGCGGTATTTTTCCTGCACCGGCAGGCTGTTATCCGGTAAACCCTTAAGCATGGCGCGGATAAGGGGCACGGTGCGCTCGAAGCTATCTTTGTCGTATTTATTCAGCGCGGTTTCCGCCAGAACCAGACGCGCTTCAAAAAGGCGTTCCAACAGAGAGACTGAAGAATTTGCTCCCTCAAACGCACGCGCCGTGTCGAAATACTCGCAGTTGCCCCAGTGGTCGAAGAGATAAAAGCGCTCCTTGTCCTTGCCCGGCCCATGCAGGTCTTTGCAGAGGCGTGTGCCGCGTCCGATCATCTGCCAAAATTTCACATAGGATTTGACCGGTTTGGCAAAGACAAGGTTCAGCACTTCCGGAACGTCAATGCCGGTATCCAGCATATCCACGGACACGGCGATAACCGGGTCGGCGCCGGGCGTTTTGAAATCGTCAATAAGCTGTTCGGCGCGCGGGTTGTAGTTGTCGATGACCGCGCAGTAGTTAGGGCCGAATTCTGGGTACATCTCCTGGAAGAGCTTGCCGAGAAGCTCCGCATGGACGTGGTTGCGCGCAAAAATGATGCTCTTGCCCGGGCCGTTTTCCGTGGCGTCGCGCAGACCGTTTTCCATGAGGTTTTGCAGAATCTTGCGGTTGGTGTCCTTGTTGTAGGCTTGCTTGTCCAGGCGCTCGGCCTCAATGTCCAAGCTCTCAGGGTCAATCCCTTCCTCTTCCAGGCGTTGTTTTTCCTTCTCAGAAAGTTGGTCGGAATGAATGCCTTCGCGCAAGAAACGGGAGGTTACGGCAACAGGGGTGAAGTCCACAAGATAGCCCTCATCCACAGCCCGCTCGTACTCATAAAAGTATGTGGGGTCTTCGACTTTGCAGTCGAACATAGCATAGGTGTTGTGCGACACCTTATGGCGCGGCGTGGCTGTAAGGCCGAGTTGCAGGGCGTCAAAATAGAGAAAAAGATCACGGTATTTATTGTAAATACTGCGGTGGGATTCGTCGGCGATGACCAGGTCGAACCAAGCCACGTCGTAATCCTGAAAACGCTTCATCATGGCCGGATATGTGGCAAGCACGACCTGTGCGCCAATGTCCTTGATGCGCGAAAGCACGGTTACGTTGCAGTCCGGCATGAACTGGGTGAAAGTATTCTTTGCCTGACGCCGCAATTCTTTCCGGTCGCACAGAAAAAGAATGCGTTTGGCGAACCCGGCGCGCATGAGCAGTTCCGCCAGGGCAATGGCCACGCGAGTTTTGCCTGTGCCGGTGGCCTGCACGATAAGCGCCTTGCGGCGGCGTCTCTCACCAAAGCATTCGGCGACAGCTTTGATCGCCTCCACCTGATACGGGCGGTTGACAATATCCGAACGGTGCGCAAGCCCTGCCGGATCCTGCATATTCCCACGTTGATACTTTACGCGATAGCCCAGGCTGTCTTTGGAAGGCAGACCGTAAATCTGACGATCCGCATATCCGCGAACACCGAGAGAAGCCGGGCCTCCCCGGTCGTCCACCAGAGTCGTTTCATAGCCGTTGCTGAGGATAATGAGAGGGCGGACATTTTTGGTGTTTTGTTTCTCCAACGCATCGGCATAGCCCTGGGCCTGCTTGCGGCCTTTTGCCGGACTTTCCGCTGTGCGTTTAGCTTCAATAACGGCAATGGCAGTGCCATCGTCATCGTACAGCACATAATCGGCGTAGCCAGTACCGCTTTCCGTGCACTGCCCGCCAAGCGGAACCTCCATCTGCACCTGATCGGAATCTGTAACATCCCAGCCTGCGGCCAGCAGCATGGTGTCGATGAGGCGTCTCCGGGTTTCGGCTTCGCTGAAGTGTAACGCTTCGGCGGCGTCAAAAGCTGTTTTGCGAAATGCAATCTGATTGTCTTTCGGGATACTTTCTTGAGCTTCAGCGGTAAGTTCCGCCTGTCGCTCGCGCGGTTGTTCATTCTCCGCGATGAGCGCTTCTGTAATGGCGCGCAGTTTTTCAAGTTGCTCAACTTCATGCTGGGGGCTTGGCGCGACCACAGGCTTAACGGTCTGAAATGCCAAAGGGATGCCTTCACTCGTTCCTGTGGTTACCCGCACCCACCATCTGCACAGATCAAAGGCTCCTTTTACGGTATCCAACGCATGTCCGCTGTCATTGCTGAGCCGGTGCGCGGCTTTGTTGCCAGCGATACGAACTTGGTGGAAAGTATCCAGCACGGCCTTGGGTAACACCTTGGCACGCTCAAGTTCTTTAAGCATAGTCAGGAAATTATCGTCAGCGATATGAAGATTCAGGCGCTTGCAGGCAAGCAGAGCTATGTGCTCGGCAAGAAGACGGCTTTTGAATCGGGATGAAGGGGGATCGCTATGCGCATAGAACTCGACATATCCGCCGAGTTCAGCAAGTTCCGGCCATTCCTGCCGTAAGAACTCAAAATTGGTTGACTGCATGTGTTCCCCGTTCATGGCTTGCATAAAGCAAGGACTGTGCCACTATTTCTTACTATATTTGTTCAGCCAGTTGGTGAGGGTCTGGTAATGCTCAAAACCTAGCAATTTCGCCGCTTTTGTCTTGATGCCGCCTGCCTCACGCATTGCTCGTTCCAGGTAATGGGATATCACCACTCCGGTCAAATCCCGCAGGGAAAAGCCATTTCCGAGAGGGCGATCCAAGACTGCCATGTCGTCATCCGGGGCGAAAAGCAAGGATTGCCGGACGACTTCCGCATCAATGACCTCAGCGGAAGACCAAAGCGCCGCCCGCGTGATGGTGTTGTTTAATTCCCGTACATTGCCAGGCCAAGAATGGTTAAGCAAAATATTTCTTGCTGAATCAGAAAATTTTTTATGTATGGCTCCGCCATGTTTTGAAAGTTCGCCATTGGCCTTTTCCAAGGCATGTTCCAACAGCAGTTCCAGGTCTTCACCTCGCTCTCTCAGAGCGGGCAAGCGCAAAATCCCCACTGCCAACCGGTAAAAGAGGTCACTTCGGAAGCGATTTGCGCTGATCTCCTGCAAAAGATTTCGATTGGTTGCGGCGATGATGCGCACATCAACTTTTTCTTCCTTTGTGCCTCCTACAGGCACAATAGCCCGTTCTTCCAGAACACGCAAAAGTTTGACCTGCGCGCTGGGGGGAAGCTCCCCCAACTCGTCTAAAAAAAGTGTACCGCCGTCAGCCGTTTGAAAATATCCGGGCGTGTCCTTCATCGCATTGGTGAATGCGCCCTTTTTATAGCCAAAGAGTTGGGACTCTATCAGTTCCGCTGGTATAGCCCCGCAGTTGACCGGTACAAAGGGGGCTTGTGCCCGTAAACTGCCAGCATGGATAGCCCGCGCAAAAAGTTCCTTGCCCGTGCCGGATTCGCCTTCAATGAGAATCGTTACATCGCGTGGAGCCATATGAGCCGCATGCTGCACCACCTGACGCATAGCAGAGCTTTTATGTAAAATAGCCTGAAAAGCCGGAAGCGACGGAACCTCGGCCTGGGCAAGCCGGGCCAGCTCGCGGTCGGGCAGAAAATATGCCGCAATTTCAAAGGGGAACTGCACCTGCTGTACGCCCTTTTCCCGCGAAGACTCGATAACGCGCGCGCCGTAAACGGGAGCCAACAACATCCAGACCAAGGCCATGGCGGGCGTGCCTGGGCTGATATGAAAGGTCAGCCTCGCCTCTGGATAGCGATGCGAAACATTCCTTACCAAGTTTCTGGCAACTTCATAAATTCCTTTATGATTCGTCGGGCTGCTCAAGACGACAGGGCATATTTCAAAAGGCACAGAGAACCGGGAAGCCAGCCATTGTCGGTATGTTTCAATTCGCTCATTTCGATAATTATCCAGAAAAACAGCCTGAGAATACGAACCATCCTTCAGCGCCTGGGCGATAGGGCCAAGGTTGTCGGCATCGTCTTTTTCCGCTGCGGAAAGGTCGGCGTTTCCAATCCAGCAAATGAGGATATCCATTGGCCAATAATACAATAATTTTTCTTAAAACAAAAGAAAGTTTATGTCCGCCTCTGTGGAATATTATGTCTATCCCGGTATATTCATATTAATTTCAATTAGTTATATAAAACCAATCATAATTGGCACGATTCTTACATATGGCCATGCAATAACAGCGCAGAGAACGCATCAACCTTCAGCTCTTTGAGAGGTAAAAATGACCACGAAGACCTACAACCCCGGTGAAAAGGCTCCTGTTTCCGGTCAATACCAAAACCCAACCACAAAAACGGAAGTAACGGTCGTTAAAGGCGAACCGTTACCGCCCACTCCCGGCAAGGGCCAAGGTTACAAGCTGGTGGATCCCACCAAGCACAAAACCCAAAAGTAACCAACGCTATTCGCGCAGGCCGCTCCCGGCGGATTATTCTGCCGGGAGCAAAAGGAAAAACTATGAACGGAATATATCATGTTGATTTTTCATCGCCCCTTGGTAGCGGAAGCGGCACCGTCTATCTTGAGAATGGAATTTTGCGAGGTGGCGACGCTGTGGTTGCCTATTGCGGTACATACTTGCTTGACGGGGATACTCTGAACGCGCGAGCCAAAATCATCAAGCACGGCGCAGGCTTTTCCATCCTTGGAGATGCGACAAGTCTTGCCTTCCAGGGGAAGATTTCCAGCGGAGGCATCAGTGGTATCGCCTCCATCCCTGGCAGCAACCTTCAGGCAAAAATATCCTTGTACAAAATTGCCGAATTGACCAGGGGA